>JAVHWE010000398.1:0-3769 GCA_032160285.1 Micromonosporaceae bacterium
GTCACAATCTCGCCGCAGAGGCCCGGCATGCTCGTCGTTATCGACCACACCGCGGTGGACCCACCGTACGAGCAGATCCGTGCCCAGATCGCGGCGCAGGCCCGCAGCGGGGGGCTGCCCGCCGGCACCCGCCTGCCGACCGTCCGCCACCTCGCCGCGGACCTCGGACTCGCGCCCGGCACCGTGGCACGCGCGTACAAGGAACTGGAGTCCGACCGCGTCATCGAGACCCGTGGCCGCCACGGCACCTTCATTTCGGTCGCCGCGGACGAGGTCACCCGCGAGGCGTTCGCGGCCGCCTTCGAATACGCCGCACGCGTACACCGTCTGGGGCTCGGCCTCAACGCGGCCGTCACACACCTGAGCGCGGCGTTCAACGCGCTCGGGTCGAACAATCCGCCACCCGAGACCGCCGGCGGACACCGGGATGCATGACATCACCTCGCCATGCCGGGCAGCGTGCCGACCGTGCCAGCCGCGCGTCCGTGCCCGCCCTGGTGCCCGTGGCAGCCGTGGCGGGCTCCCGCCGGGAAGCGGCTTCGCGGAATCGCACGGCGGCAGCGGGCCCGGTGATGTTTGAATGGTGTCGACCGCGACGGAGGGCGCGATGCGGATCGAACTGGTCACCGGTGACATCACCGAACAGCGGGTCGACGCGATCGTCAACGCGGCGAACTCGTCGCTGCTCGGCGGTGGCGGGGTCGACGGCGCGATCCACCGCAGGGGCGGTCCGGCGATCCTCGAACAGTGCCGGGCGCTACGGGCCGGCGACTATCGCGCCGGCTTGCCGACCGGGCAGGCGGTGGCGACGACCGCCGGGCGGCTGCCGGCCCGGTGGGTCATCCATACCGTCGGGCCGGTCTGGAGCGCCGACGACGACCGGTCGCAGTTGCTGCGTGACGCTTACACCAACGCGCTGGCTGTCGCGGCGACCCTCGGGGCCCATTCGGTTGCGTTCCCGCTGATCTCCACCGGGGTCTACCGGTGGCCCAAGCAGGACGCCCTCGGCCACGCGTTCGAGGCCATCCGGCGATCACCACACGCGGCCGCCCCGGACCTGGCCCGGCTGGTGCTGTTCGACGCCCGGACGCGCGAACTGGCTGAACGCGTGCTCCAGCGATCCGCCGTCGAACCGCAACCCCGGATCTCCCTCGAGGCGCTCGAATAGCGCACGGTTCAGATCGGCGACACGCACCGGACGGTGGTCGATAAGGCCCGGATTGGCCTTGCAACCGGTCATCGCAGCGCGCCCCGCCTGCTTTTCCGAACCCCGCGACGGTGCTGGACTATTGAACCGGAAACGATTCTCCGATGGGATTTCGGTCAGCCGGCAATGATACCGGGATTGCGTACAAGGCACTTTCGCGCGCACCGCCCCCACGCGTCGACGCGCTGGTCCTGTGTGGTGCGGCCGCACCTGTCGGACCGTAACGAATCACGCCGTTATGCGGAATGAAATCGCGCCGTTATGGCAACGGATCGAATCACAGCGTTGTGGAATGGCGCGTCCATAAGCGCAACGAATAGCAGGATGGGAGAAGACAGCGCGGTCGCATTTGTTGCACGCTTCATGCGGTCAGTGGGCGAGGAGCACGGTGGCGGTGTCGCCTGCTTCCAGAAGGGACTGAAAGCATGAGTGGCGAAAGGATCGCAATCATCGGTATGGGTCTTCGCTACCCGGATGCCAATTCACCCGATGAACTGTGGGAAAACGTACTGGCCGGACGCCGCGCGTTTCGCCGGATTCCGGACGAACGGATGAACCGGGCCGACTACTGGTCGGCTGATCCAGCCACGCCCGACCGTCACTATTCCACGAAAGCCGCCGTACTCCGTGATTTCACGTTCGACCGGGTGAAGTACAAGGTCGCCGGAAGTACGTACCGGTCTACCGACCTCACCCATTGGCTCGCCCTCGATGTCGCGGCCAGGGCCCTTGTCGACGCCGGTTTCCCCGGCGGCGACGGGCTGCCGCGGCGATCCACCGGTGTGGTCCTCGGCAACAGCCTGACCGGGGAGTTCTCCAGGGCCAACCTGATGCGGCTGCGGTGGCCCTACGTCCGCCGGACGGTCGCCGCGGCCCTCGCGACAAGGGGGTGGGACGCCGAGGAGACCGGCGCCTTCCTCGCCGAGCTCGAACCGCGGTACAAGGCTCCGTTTCCGCCGATCGACGAGGACACCCTCGCCGGCGGACTCGCCAACACCATCGCGGGCAGGATCTGCAACTACTTCGACCTCGGCGGCGGTGGGTTCACCGTCGACGGCGCCTGCTCGTCGTCGCTGCTCTCGATCGCCACCGCGGCCAGGACACTGGCCGACGGCGACGCCGATGTCATGCTCGCCGGCGGGGTGGACCTGTCGATCGACCCGTTCGAGGTGATCGGCTTCGCCAAGACCGGCGCGCTGGCCACCGGTGAGATGAAGGTGTACGACCGCGACTCGAACGGATTCTGGCCGGGTGAAGGGTCCGGACTGCTGGTGCTGATGCGCGAGGACGACGCGCGGACCCGTGGCGCCCGGATCTACGCGTCGATCACCGGGTGGGGGGTGTCGTCGGACGGCAAGGGGGCCATCACCCGGCCGGAGGCCAGCGGGCACCGGCTCGCGCTGGCCCGCGCGTACGGGCGTGCCGGCTACGGCGTCGAGACCGTCTCCTACTTCGAGGGCCACGGCACCGGCACCGCGCTCGGCGACGCCACCGAGATCGAGGCGCTGTCGGCCGCCCGCCGCGACGCGGACCCGACCGCGCGACCCGCCGCACTCGGCACCATCAAGGGCAACGTCGGGCACACCAAGGCCGCGGCGGGCGTGGCCGGCCTGATCAAGGCGACCCTCGCGGTGCACCACGAGGTGATTCCGCCCGCGACCGGTCACCACGATCCGCACCCGCTGCTGCTCGACGCCGCCGCGGCCATGTACGTACCGCGGGACGCCGAGCTGTGGCCGGCGGATCAGCCGATCCGGGCAGGCGTGTCGGCGATGGGCTTCGGCGGGATCAACACCCATGTCGCGATCGAGCAGGCACCGGACCGCCAACGCCGGACCGTGCTCGCCGACCGGACGACCGCACTGGTCGCTGGACGCCAGGACGCCGAGTTGCTGCTGCTGGACGGACCCGATCCGAGTCGGCTGCGGGACCGGGTCACCCAGCTGATCGGTCTGGTACCCAAGCTGGCCTTCGCAGAGCTGGCCGATCTGGCCGGCACGCTGGCGGCCGAGCTGACCGGAGGACCGGTGCGCGCCGCCATCGTGGCGAGTTCCCCCGACGACGCACAGGCCAAGCTGGCTCGGCTGGCCGCGCTGCTGGACGCGGGATCCGATCACGTCATCGGCGTCCGCGACGGGATCTTCCTCGCGCATCGACCGACGCGTCCGAAGATCGCGTACCTGTTCCCGGGCCAGGGCTCCGGGCGTGGCGCGGTCGGCGCGATCCGGCGGCGGTTCGCCGTCGCGGAAAGCACGTTCCGCGCCGCGGACCTGGCGGCCGGCGGCGACCAGGTGGCCACGGACGTCGCCCAGCCCCGCATCGTCACCGGCTCGCTCGCCGCGATACGGGTCCTGCGCCGCCTCGGCATCGACGCCGACATCGCGGTCGGGCACAGCCTGGGCGAGTTGACCGCGCTCGCCTGGGGCGGAGCCCTCGACGGCACGCGTCTGACCAGGCTCGCCAAGGTACGCGGTCAGGTGATGGCGACCGCGAGCCGCGGCGGCGGGGCAATGGCCGGACTCGCGGCCGGCCCGGCGACCACAACACAGCTCATCAGCGGCG
>JAVHWE010000402.1:0-2593 GCA_032160285.1 Micromonosporaceae bacterium
GCGCTGACCGCGAGCGCCGGCACCGCCGCGAGCGACGTGCCGACCAGTTCCAGGCGCGCCTCGGCGATGGCGTCGGCCGGGTCGGCCAGGTCGGCGCGGGTGACGACGAGCAGCCCGTGCCGCACCCCGAGGGCGTCCAGGGCGGCCAGGTGCTCGGCCGACTGCGGCATCCAGCCCTCGTCGGCGGCGACGACGAGCAGCGCCGCCGGTACTCCCCCGATGCCGGCCAGCATGTTCGGCACGAAGCGCTCGTGACCGGGCACGTCGACGAAGGCGACCACGGCACCCGAGGGCAGCGCGGTCCAGGCGAAGCCGAGGTCGATCGTCATGCCCCGACGCCGCTCCTCCGCCCACCGGTCGGGCTCCATCCCGGTCAACGCCCGCACCAGTGTGGACTTGCCGTGATCGACGTGACCGGCGGTCGCGATCACGTACACGCTGCCGCCCGCCGTACCGCCGCCGTGACGGTGGCGTCCAGTTCGGACGGTACACAGCGCAGATCGAGCAGCAGCCGGCCCCGCTCGACGCGGCCGAGGACCGGCGGATCGCCGGTACGCAGCTCTACCGCGAGCGCCTCGGGCAGCGACACCGCCCAGGACGGGAGTTCAAGGCCGGGCGCACCGCCCCCGCCGACCACCGCCACCGAACCGGTGACCTGGGCGTCCAGGTCGCTCAGCGCCTCGCGGACCCGCTCGGTTCGCACCCGCAGCGAACCCGGCTCGGCGCGCAGCGCGTCCCAGGTCGGCGGCTGCGGACCGCGCAGGGTCGCCTCCAGGGCGGCCAGGGTGAGCTTGTCCACGCGCAACGCGCGGGCCAGGGGATGGCGGCGCAGCCGCTCCACCAGGTCGGTGTCCCCGAGCAGCAATCCGGACTGCGGCCCGCCGAGCAGCTTGTCGCCGCTGGCGGTGACCAGATTGGCGCCGGCGCGCAAGGCGGACGCCGCGTCCGGCTCGTCGGGCAGCAGCGGGTCCGGCGCGAGCAGCCCGGAGCCGATGTCGACGACCACACCGACGCCGAGGGTGGCCAGGTCCCCGACCGGCACGGCCGACGTGAACCCGCGCACCACGAAATTGGACGGGTGCACCTTCAGCACGAATCCGGTGTCCGGCCCGATCGCGGCCGCGTAGTCGGCCAGCGCGGTGCGGTTGGTCGTACCGACCTCGCGCAGCCGCGCACCGGTGGACCCGAGCAGGTCGGGCAGGCGGAACCCGTCGCCGATCTCGACCAGTTCGCCGCGGCTGACGATGATCTCGCGGCCGGCGGCCAGCGCCGTCGCCGCGAGGACCAGCGCGGCCGCACCGTTGTTGACGACGTGGACGGCGGCCGCGTCCGGTACCGCGGCGGCCAGCGCGGCGAGCGTGCCCCGGCCGCGCCGGGCCCGCCGCCCGGTCGCCAGGTCCAGTTCGACGTCGGTGTGCCCGGCGGCCGCGGTCACCGCGTCGATCGCGGCCGGCGACAGGGCGGCCCGGCCGAGATTGGTGTGCAGCACCACGCCGGTCGCGTTGATCACCGGTCGCAGGCTGACCGGCCGCGCCGGCAGGGCGGCGGCGGCCGCGGCGGCGACCCCCGCGGCCGGGATCTCACCGCGCCGGGCCCGCTGCTGCGCGGCGACGACGGCCGCCTTGACCTCGGACCGGCCCAGCCGGCCGGCCGCCTCGACCAGGCGCGTGTCCGCGAGGACGGCGTCGGTACGCGGCACCTGCCGGCGGGGATCCACGCTTACCTCCTCCGGCCCGATCTCGAGCCTGCCCGACCGTACCAAGACCGTGACCGCGACGACGTACCCTCGCGCCGACCGGAGGTGCGGGGGCCATGACGCCGGGCCGTGGCGGTTACCGTGGACGACGTGACGAGCCCGCGGTACCGACTGACCCAGTACGCGCACGGCGGTGGCTGTGCCTGCAAGATCCCACCCGGCGAACTGGAGGCCGTGGTGGCCGGGCTGATGGGCGACGCCCCGCCGGACGGGCCGGGTGAACTGCTGGTCGGCCTCGACGACGGCGACGACGCCGCGGTGGTCCGGATCGGGTCCGGTACCGCGATCGTCGCGACCGCCGACTTCTTCACGCCGGTGGTCGACGACGCGTACGACTGGGGCCGCATCGCCGCCGCCAACGCACTGTCCGATGTGTACGCAATGGGCGGCGCCCCGGTCGTCGCGGTGAACCTGCTCGGCTGGCCGCGCGACGTCCTGCCGCTGGCGTTGGCGGGCGAGGTGCTCCGGGGCGGCCTCGACGTGGCGCGGGAGGCCGGCTGTCACGTCGCCGGCGGCCACAGCGTGGACGATCCGGAGCCGAAGTACGGCATGGCCGTCACCGGCGTGGCCGACCCGGACCGGTTGCTGCGCAACGACACCGGCCGGGCCGGCCTGCCGCTGACCCTGACCAAGCCGCTCGGCGTCGGCGTACTCAACAGCCGCCACAAGGCTACCGGCGTGGAGTTCCCGCACGCGGTGAAGGCGATGACGACGCTCAACCGGGACGCGTCGGCCGCCGCGCTGTCGGCGGGCGCGGTCTGCGCCACCGACGTCACCGGCTTCGGACTGCTCGGGCACCTGTACAAGCTGGCCCGGGCGAGCGGGGTGACCGCCGTG
>JAVHWE010000415.1:0-8929 GCA_032160285.1 Micromonosporaceae bacterium
CCGTTCTCCTGGTTGCGCCACGCCCATACCAGCACGCCGACGACGCCCGCGTCGAATTGTCCGCGCAGCTTCGCGTCCAGCAACCGCGCCCGCCCCGCGAGGGTTCCGTCCGCATCGCCCGCCCGCAGTCCCAGTTCACCGGTGAACAGCGGCTTACCGAGGGCCCGGCACTGGCGCAGTCGTGCCGTCAGGCCGTTCGCCCGGTCCCCGGGCACGGGAGTGGTCGGATTGCCGTAGTCGTGATACTCACATACGTCGATCCCTGACACCGCGTGTACCGTCGCGTACTCGGAGGCGTTGGTACCGCATTGGCCGCTACCGATCGTGCCGAGCGACAGCAGGTGGTTCGAATCGATGCTCTTCACCAGGGCGGCCATGTCGGTCGCGAAGCCCACCAGCGACTGGGCGGCGGTTGCCGGGCATGCTCCACCAAGGGTGGTGGCGTCCTCCGCCTCGTTGACCAGCTGCCACGCCAGGATCGTCGGGTCGTCGCGGTAGCGGGTCACCATCTCGGACACCCACTCGCGGTACGTGGCGGGCAGGCCCGGGCCGGTCGGCTGGGTGCGGTAGCCATCCCGGTACCACGCCTCGTTCTTGTAGCCGGCCGCAACGGATGGCCAGCCCTCGCAGTTGCCCCACTGGTCCACCAGCACCGCAATGACCCGTTGGCCGTGCGCCCGCGCGGTGGCCAGCGTCTGGTCGAATCTGCTCCAGTCACGGTGGCCGTCGATCGTGGCCTCGAACTGGAAGAACCAGGCCCGGAAGGCCTCCTTACCCGGCCCGATCGCGGTCAGTGAGTCGCCGAGCACATTGTTGGGCACCATCGGATACCAGCACCAGCCGCTGGCGGTGGCGGCGTTGTAGATGTTCAACCCGGTGAAGACGTACGGCTGGCCGTCGAGCACCAGGCGGGTGCCGCTGCGCTGGACGAAGCCGGGCGCGGCGGCTCTCGGGGCACCGGCGCGCGCCGCCGCCTCGGCGCTCGTCGTGACGCTGGTGTGCGCTACGGCGCTGGCGTGCGCCGCCGCGCTGGTCAACGGTGGGGCGGTACCGGCGACGATGGTCAGCTGCGCCACCAGGGTCAAGGCGAGCGCACGTGATCGGCGCCAAACGCGATCGTTGAGCTGCACGGCAGCCTCCCGTCAGGTGTGTGGGCGGCCTCCCCCTGGGCGTCGCGGCGCTGTCGTGGCACGGCCGTGGCGAGGGCGAGGAGTGAGAACAGCAGGTCGGCACCGCCCCGCATGGTGAGGTGCGGGTCGAATGTCATGAGCACGAAGACGACGGACAGGCTCGCCAGTGCGGCCGTCGCGGCGGCGCCCACCGAGTCGCGCCGCGACCGGGCGGCCACCGCCACGGTCCGTGCGGCTACCCCGGTGAAGATCAGATACGCGAGGAAGAACGGCACCCCGCCGGTCCACAACAGCCAGGTGTGTCCGCTCTCGATGTAGATCTGGCTCGCCCACGGTGCGTCGACCCGGAGCACTGGCAGCGGGCGCACCCCGAACAGCCAGTTCTGGCCGGAGAAGACCTCGGGCCACACGTACAGGCGCAGGTTCTCCAGGCGGACCCACCAGCTGTGCGGCAGGCCGGTGGAGCTGTCGACGGCGGCCAGCCGGGCCTGGACGACCGGGCGCAGCACGACCAGGCCGGCGAGGGCGACCGGTACGCACGCGATCAGCAGCCGCTTCACCCGGCGGGCCACGACCGCGACGACGAATACGGCGATCCCGATGGCGATGACGCCGGAGAACTGCCCCGTAGCGATCCCGCCGATCGTGAAGAGGCCCGCCAGCACCAGCAACGGCGTCCGCCGGCCCTGCCCGCACAGCAGCAATGCCAGGCAGATCGCCAGGCTGACGGCCACGACGTCACCGACCGCGATCGGTGAGCCCAGGGTGGACGAGCCACGCCCAGGAGTGGCGACCCCGCCGCCTTCGATCGGATACACCGCGGTCACCAGCGCCGGAACGCCGGCGATCTGCATCGACTGCAGGATGGCGACGACCGTCATCACGGCCGCCGCCGCGATCGACAGGTACAGGCACCGGCGCACCTGCCGCTCCGTGCGCACGCTCGCCCGCACGAGCAGGAACAGGGCGTAGAACTTCCAGATCGTCCCGGCATAGAGCAGGTCGTCGCGGTTCGGCGGGATCCCGCGCGCCACCATCCAGAGCAGCGGCAGCAGTGAACTCGTACCGGCCATCGCCACGATCACCGCGTCGAGGCGTCCGAACCGCAGCGGCAGGCGGTGCTCCGTCCACAGCTGCGCGAGGGCCCGCAGCGCGACACCCGTACCGGCGACCATCGCGAGCGCCTCGTGCGGTCGCAGCAGCGGGATGAAGGCGCTGCGGGAGAACCCGGCGGTCAGCGGCGTCGCGACCAGTACCACATAGGCGGCGGCCGGCGGGTGCACGTAGCTGACCGTCACCAGGACGAGCGCAGCCACGGCGAGCAGCGTCATCCGGCCTCCGACGGCGACACTGACCGGGGTCAGCACGAGCGTGGTCACCAGAATCGTCAGGATGCCGCCCCAGGTCACGCGCGGCGACGGCGGCCCAGCGGGTCGGGCACCGGCGGGTGCGGGTGCGGTAATCACGACCGTCATGGCGCCGACCGCTCTACCGCCCGGTTAGCCGCGGCTCCACCGGCATCGCCGGCCCCGGCTCCACCCGGATCGCCGGTCGCGGTTCCACCGGGATCGCCGGTCCCGGCTCCACCGGGATCGCCGGCGTCGGCTCCACCGGGATCGCCGGTTTCGGTGGCGGCCGCTCCGCGGGGTCGGACCCGCACGGCTGCCCGCAGCAGTGCCAGCTCCGGGGCGCGCCACAGCCGCTGCGCGCCGATGAAGACCGCGGCGCCGACGACGGCGGCGGCCAGCATCGCGATCTGGTGGTTCCACCGGGTTGCCAGCAGCGCCGGCAGCCGGTCCGCGACCACGTATGCCGGTCCGGCCATCAGCAGCGCCGCGGCGCCCGTGCGCAGCAACGGACGGAGCAGGCTCACGCCGCGTACCGGCAGCTCCCGCCGCAGGCGAACCGCCAGCCGCCAGCCGCCGGCCAGGTCGGCCAGCGAGATGGTCAGGCCGAGGATGAGCAGGGCCGTGGCGCCCGCCGGAACGGCGAACGCGACCGTCATGCCGGCCGCCGCGACGACCACCTGGACCCCGACGGCGCGCAGCGGCGCGCTCGCGTCGTGCCGCGCGTAGCAGGCGTACGTCGCGAGCACCATCACCGCGGATCCGATGACCGCCGGGCTCAGCGAGGCCAGCGACGGAGCGATCAACGTCTGCCCGCGCGCCGTCGCCATCTGTCCGAACGTGACCGCGCGGGCGATCGGCTGGGCGAGCACCGCGAAGGCGACCGCCGCCGGTACGGTCAGGAACGCCACGAGTGCGGCCCCACGGACCAGTTCGTCGCGGAAGCGCTGCCGGTCGCCCGCGTGGAACAGCCGCGACAGGCGGGGCAGCAGCGAGACGGCGACCGGGCGTGCCCCGATGGCCGAGGCGAGCGCGTAAAAATTGAGCGCGAAGTCGAAGGCGAGCACGCCACCCGGTATCCGGTTGGCGACGACCATCGCGCCCAACGGCTGCACCACGGCCAGGACCGAATAACCGAGCGAGGGCACGGCGCGACGAACGATCGCCTTGATCTCGGGCTCCCGCCAGGTACGCCGGGGAAGCAGTCGGACGCCGACCCGGCGCGCCCCCCACCACTGCACCGCCGCGTGCAGTGCGACCGCACCGGTGGTGCCGAACCCGAGCAGGCACAGCAGGCCGGTGCCCGGCGAGGCGAGTGCCTGCCCGGTACCGAAGAAGACGGCGGTGGCGGTCATGGTGGCGATGATCCCGATGTTCTCCATCGCCGGAGCGGCACTGGCCAGCGCGAACCGGCCGTGGGCGTTCATCACCGCCTCGGCGGTGCCGACTACCGCGTACAAGAGCAGTTGCGGCATGAACATGGCCAGCAGCACCACGCCGACGTGCCGTTGGGAGGCCGCCGCCGACGGGTCGGCGACGCCCGCCGTCAGGAGTCGCAGCACGACCGGCCCGGCCAGCACGACCACCGCGGCCACCGCGCCGAAGCCGAGAAGCGCGGTGGACAGGAACGCACCCGCCACCCGTTCGGTGGCCTTCGCGTCGCCGGCATCGATGTGCCGTACCAGCGATGGGATCAACAGGTTGGAGAAGAGCGCGCCGGTGAGCGCGACGTAGGTGAGGTTCGGGATGTTGTTCGTCGCCTGGAACACGTTGCCCAGGTACGTCGGGCCCAGCACGGCGGCGACCACGGCGATGCGGAGGAAGCCGCTCGCCCGGCTCACCGCCGTCCAGGCCGCGACGGCGACGGAGTCCTTCGCGAAGGCTCCGCCGTCGGAGTCGGCTTCAGGCACCCGAGCCGGTCGCGGCGGGTGGGCCGCCTCTGCTGCCCGCACGCGTCACGTCCAGTACGGCGCCGGTCGGAGGACCCGCCATGGCTTCCACAGCACCGCGACGACCGCGGCGGCGGTGAGCAGACCGAGCAGCGTACCGGCCGCCAGCGCACGCAACGGCCGCGGCTGCAGCGGCTGGTCCAGTGACCGGGCCGGGGTCAGGACCGTGGACCGGATCAGCGGGGGGTCGCTGTCCGTGCCGGCCCGCACGGCCTCCCGCGAGTACGCGGCGGCGATGAGTTCCGCCGCGTCCAGCGCGCTCGCCCGATCGCGGTCCGCGACGGTGATCCGGAGGATGTTGCTGCGGCCGACCATCTCGGCGGAGACGGCATCGGCGAGCGGCGCGAGCCGGACACCGCGGCTGTCCGCGATGGGCTGCAACACCGCGGGACTCTTGACGATCATCACCTGGGTGACGATCGCCCGGTCGGCGGCCGCGTCGGAGATGTCCGGCCGGATCGTCAGCAGGAACTCCGCCTGGGCGCCGTAGACCGTCGGCTGCAGCGTGCTGTACGCGACGGCGCCCCCCGCGAACACCCCGACGATGAGCAGGGCAAGCACAGCCAGCACAACCGGGCTGGCCCAGCGCCGGGCCGGTGCGTCCGCCCGGGCGCGCCCGGGCGCGGACTCCGGCGCCGGTTCGGGCTGCGCTGACGGTTCGGGCTGCGCTGACGGTTCGGGCTGCTCGGCGGAGTTCGGCTGGTCCACCGGTCGTACCGTGTCGGTCATCGCGCCGTCCAGAAGGAGAAGAGGGCAGGGACGGTCCTGACGAGGATCGCCAGGTCGAGGGCTATGCTCCGGCGTCGAGCGTATTCGACGTCCAGCGCGACCGCCTCCCGGGCGGTCAGCCTGCTGCGCCCGGACACCTGCCACAGCCCGGTCATGCCGGGCTTCACGTTGAACCTTTCATGGTGGTGCGGTTCGTACAGGTCAAGCTCCCACGGCAGCGACGGGCGCGGTCCGACGAGCGCCATCTCGCCACGGACCACGTTCACCAACTGCGGCAGTTCGTCCAGGCTCGTCGCGCGCAGGATCCGGCCGAGCCGGGTGACCCGGCTGTCGCCACCCAGTTTGTAGAGCCCGTCACGGCTGTCGCGGGGGTCCTCCTCGACGAACAGTCGGCGGACGAATTCGCGGTGGACCCCGTCGCCGCAGTCGGCGGCCATCGACCGGAACTTCAACATCACGAACGGTTGCTTGTGGTGCCCGAGTCGTACCTGCCGGAACAGCGCGGGTCCGCGGCTGGTGATGCGCACCAGTACTCCGATGAATGCCATCAGCGGCATGAGCAGGACGAGCAGCGTGCTCGCCAGTACCAGGTCGATCAACCGGCTCATGGTGTCCGCCCGGCGTGCCGGGCGAGGGGTCGCGACGGGGGACCGGTTCGCGGGAAGGCGCCTGGGGTGCAGGCGGGCCCGGATGCGATGCGTCGAGGCGGCCGGCGGGGACGACAGACTCGGTGTCACCTCGCTGCCTCCGATCTTTGCTGATGTCGGGGCGGTGGCGGGTCCGCGCCGAGAATGAGTTCAAGGGGTCCGGCCAAGCGGGGGTATGCGGGCGCCGTGCGCGTCGCCACCCCGGCCACCGGGGCGGCTCCGCCCCGCTGCAGCGACTGGGCGGCCGCCTCCAGGACCCGCACCACCGCGAGTCCGCTCGTGCCGTCGGTGCGCGGGCGTTGACCCGACAGGGCGCACTCGACGAAGTGGTGGTCCTGCACGACCAACGGCTCCTGCATCTGGATGAAGGGTGCGCAGATGCCGCCGTAGCGGTACGACATGGGCATGTTCCGCACGTCTTCGTGCTCGGCGGCCACGACACCCTTGTCGTAGATCCGGACCCGTTCCTGGTCGGCCAGGTCGTTGTAGACGGCCATCTTCCGGCTGCCCACCACGGTCACCCGCCGGACCTTGCACGGGTCCAGCCAGCTCACGTGGACCTGGGCCCGCAGCGCCCGGTCGGGGTAGCTCAGCCGCAGGTATGCGACGTCCTCCTGAGAGCGGTGGGCGTGTTTGGCTCCCCACGCTTCCACCTCGGTCGGGCGGCTGCCGAGCAGGTAGTTGATGATGGATATGTCGTGCGGGGCGAGGTCCCACACCACATTGAGGTCGGTCTGGTACATGCCGAGGTTGAGTCGCGCGCTGTCGATGTAGTAGATCTCCCCAAGCTCCCCGGACTCGATGACCTCGCGCAGCTTCCAGACCGCCGCGTTGTACTCGAACGTGTGCCCCACCATCAGCGTGAGGTCCCGCTGGGCGGCCGCTTCGACCAGGCGGCCGGCGGTGACCGCGCTGGTCGTCATCGGTTTCTCCACGAGGACGTGCTTGCCGGCGGCGAGCGCCTGCAGCGCCAGGCGGGCATGCTCGTGTGGCGGGGCCGCGATGACCACGGCGTCCACGTGGCCGAGCGCGGGACGAAGGCTGGCGAATGCGGTGACGCGCGTCGCCGACTGGGCGAGTTCGGCGCGGCGCGCGGCGCTCGGGTCGACGACAACGACCGACGAGACAGTTGGTATCTGCAGCAGCACGCGGACGTGCTTGGACCCCCAGTACCCGCAGCCCACCACGCCTACCCGCACGGCGGGCTCCACCGATGTACCGGGCATCCTCGGTTTTCGTCGACCGATCGGCTCGGGTAAACCGTAAAATACGGTGCAATAGTCACGCTGACGACCCAATCGTTGCGACGCTGCCTGCCGTATTCATTCCAACTCGGGCTCGCAGGCGCGCAAAGCGTTCTTTCGCTGAGCGAACGTCGCAGCAGTCACCAGGTGAGGAAATAGTGCTATGTGAAATTGTTCGCGATCTACGTCCATTGCGGCATGAGGCGCCGACGGCGCGATGGCGACCAAATGGGATTAGTTACGCCCGAACGGGGAGAATATATAGACCGGACGGCCATTGGTTTCCGTGATAAAAAAGATTTGTGGAAACGCACCGCGACGGGGTCTGCGATGGCGGAGCAGCAGGTCGACGGCGTGCACGGCGGGCGGTGAACCCGCGCGGTCGATCACCTCGTCACGGCGAACGGCGGTCGGCGCGGTAGTCTCGCCGATCTTTGGGTATGCGTTATCTACCGCCCACAATGTCGGCGGCCACGTCCACCGTGTGCCTTTTGCGCGGCGGCCGTCGTCAATGGCTTCCAGTGAGGAGAAGCAGGTATGGCCGGCAACTCGGCGGACCCCGGACGGTCGGTCACCAGCAAGGTCGTCGCCATTCTCCTGACATTCACCACCGGAAGCACATATTCGCTGACAGAGCTCGCCCGATTGGCGGGGCTGTCGGTCTCCACCGCCTACCGGCTGACCACCGAGCTGGTGGACTGGGGGGTCCTGAAGCGCGCCGACGACGGACAATACAGTGTCGGTACCCACCTGAAGGTCCTCTGCGGCCGGGCGTCCTGTCTGCCGCCAACCACCTACGAGCGGGCCACGGCGGTACTCGAGGACCTCGGCGCCGCATGCGGCTCCGCCGACGTCCGGCTCGGCGTCCTCGCCGACCTCGACGTCGCGTTCATCGAAAAGCCCGCCGGCAGCCGCACGGTGTCGATGTCGTTCGAGGCGGCCAGCCTCCCGTCGCACGCCACCGCGATGGGCAAGGCCATCCTGGCGTTCTCCCCGGCGAGGCTGGTGGACATGGTCATCGCGCGCGGGTTGAAGCGGTACACACCGCACACCCTGACGACAGCCGAGGACCTGCGGCGGTGCCTGTCGGTGACCCGATTGACCCGCATCGCCGTCGCGCGCAGCGAACTGCACCCGGCGTCCACGGCGGTAGCGGCGCCGGTGTTCGGCGCGGGCGGTGAGGTCGTGGCGGCGCTGGAACTGCACAGTCGTGACTTCCACGACCTACGCCTGATGCGGCCCCCGTTGATCGTGGCGGCCCGGAGTCTGTCCCGTGAGCTGGCGATGCAGCACACGGCTGGCCACTCGGGCGACGCCGACCTGCCGCACCGGATCCGCGCGAACGACGTGCCGCGGCTGCCGTCGCTGAACGGCTACGCCCTGCGCGACTGAGAACATCGCGTAGCGCCGGTCGGAGTCGAACCGCCATCAGCCGCCGCCAGGGTCCCGGGTCGGGACGGTGGGCCCGGTCGGTACCGGCAAGGTGATGCCTCTGATGATTCGGTCTCTCTTTCCTCCGGTTCCACCGGTGAACGGGCGGGAAGTCCAGACCGACGATCAGGTCGGCGGCGCCCAGCCGAATGTCCCGCCATCTGCCGTACGCCGAGCCGAGAGCCCCATGCGCAGATCGCCGCGCTCCTGCCGCGTTGAATCTCCTCCCGTACCGCGACCCAGCCCGGCTCCCACGCAAGCTCGTCAACCGCGTGGTTCGGCCACCCCGGCCGCGCACCAACCTGCCGGGCCAATGTGGACTTCCGGAGCCGGTGACGCCGTAGACGAGGATCCGCGCCGGGCTTCGACGAGGCTCGAGCGATTTCACGCATTCGTGACCAATTTTGTCGTTTCAACGGTGACCAGTTCGGCTAGGCGCTCACGAATCCGATT
>JAVHWE010000449.1:0-10038 GCA_032160285.1 Micromonosporaceae bacterium
AGGCCGACATCTCCACCGCGATCAACCGCAACGTCACGTGGGCCCGGTCCAAGGGGCTGGCGATCACCGCGTCCGAGGTGGTCACCGGCGAGCACTCCGGCCTGAAGTCGCTGCCGCAGATGCCGACCGACAACCCGAACCTGGCGCCGGCCCTGTCCGCTGCCGGAATCCGGGTGCTCGCCTCGGACGCGTCCCGGGAGGCGTCGCCGCGGACGGTGGGGCCGGCCCGGACCGTGCCCCGGCACCCGATGAACATCTACTACAACGTGGCCGGCACCGCCGAAGAAATCGACGAATATAACTGGATTTACACCAGCAAGGCCAGCGGGGGCAGCGGTATCTGCGAGAACAACCCCGCCTCGACGTGCATCCCGCCGCTGCCGGCCACCGGCTTCACCGGGTACATCGTCCCGCTGGAGGCGCGGATCGCCTTCGACCACCTGGTATCGGCCGACGCCGACCCGCACTACGCCCACCAGTCCAACCTGACCGAGGACCGGATCCTCTACCCGGTACTCGACTCGGTGCTGGCCCGCTACCGGGCCACCTTCACCGCGGCCACCCCCATCGTCAACCCGACCTACTCCGACGTGGCCGCGTTGCAGAACCGCCAGGCCGCCTGGCGCACCGCGGTCACCGCGAAAACCGTCGAGGCGTACGTGCAGAACGGGGTCGTCACCGTCGTCAATCGCGGCCCGGCCGCCCTCGACGTACCGGTCACCGCCCCGACCGGTACCCGGAACGTGTCGCCGGCCGGCACCTTCGGCGACGCGTACGGTACCGAGCGCTCGGCCTGGCGGACGCTGGCCCGCAACGCCCAGACGTCGCTGCGTCTGCCGAGCTGAGGCGGGGATGGCCATACCCATCGAAGTGGCCCTCGTCAACGAGGGCACCTACCCGTACGCGCCCGGCGGGGTCAGCACCTGGTGCGAACAGCTCGTCCGGGGACTGGCCGAGGTGCGTTGGCACCTGGTCACCGTCGTCGGCGGCGAGCCGGCCCGGGCCGAGCTGGCCCTGCCGGCGAACGTGGCGTCGCTGACCACCGTCCCGGTCTGGGGACCCGGGCGACGACCACGCCACCGCGCGATGGTCGCCGCGTACCGCATCTGCCGCGGCATGCTCGGCGATTCCGACGCCGACCGTGCCGACTTCGCCCACGGCCTGCGCGAGCTGGCCACCGCGCCGGTCGGCCGGCATCCGCTGTACGGGCTGCCCCTGGCCGACCTGCTGCTCGACGCGTGGAGCGAGGTGACCCGGCGGGGCGTGCGGCTGCCGAGGTTGACCCTCGGTGAGGCAGATGAGGCGGCCGTCCACCTCGAACACGCGACCCGCCCGCTGGCCGCCCGGATACCGCGGGTCGACCTCGTCCACGCGACCGCCAATGGGCTGTCGTCGCTGATCGCGATGGCCACCAAATGGCGTACCGGCGTGCCGTTCGTGATGACGGAGCACGGCGTCTACCTGCGGGAGCGGTACCTAGCGGCGGCTGAGGAGTCGCCCGGGGTCAAGGCCGCACTGCTGCGGTTCCACCGTGCCCTGGTGCGCCTCGCCTACCGACAGGCCGACGCGATCACCCCGGTCAGTTCGTTCAACCGGCGCTGGGAGATCCGCCACGGCGCGGACCCGGAGAAGGTACACGTGATCCCCAACGGGGTTAATCCGCGGCGGTACCAGCCGTTGGCCGGTGAGCCGGCGGTACCCACGATCTCGTGGGTCGGCCGGATCGATCCGCTCAAGGATCTGCAGACCCTGATCGAGGCCGTGGCGATGGTCCGGCGTCGGGTGCCGGGTACCCGGCTGCACCTGGCCGGCCCGGTACCGGCCGGAAACGAAGAGTACGCGGCGGACTGCCGACGGCTCGTCACCGAGCTGAGGCTCACCGACGCCGTCACGTTCGCCGGCCCGTGCGCGAGCAGCCGGGACGCGTTCGCGGCCGGGCACGTCGCCGCCCTGTCGAGCATCTCCGAGGGCATGCCGTACACCGTCGTCGAGGCGATGATGTGCGGACGTACCACGGTCAGCACCGACGTCGGGGGTGTTGCCGAGGTGGTCGGCGACACCGGCCTCGTGGTCGCACCGCGCGACCCGGCCGCGCTCGCCGTGGCCTGTGTGGAGCTCCTGCGGGACACCCCGCGCCGGGCCGAACTCGCGGCCCGGGCCCGGGCCCGCGCCCTCGAACACTTCACCGTGGACCGCTGCGTCGGGCGCTACCGCGAGCGGTACCTGGCGCTGACCGGCCACCTGGCCCCCACCCGCGCGGTGCCGGTCGCCACGCGCACCGGCCAACCGGCCGACGTGGCCGTCGACACGCCACCGCTTTCAGATGGCCCCGATGCCCCGGTGCTTTCAGATGGCCACGATGCCCCGGTGCTTTCAGAAGGTCCCGATGCGCCGGCGCTTTCAGGGGGTAGGGCGGCGTGAGCGCCGATTCGGTGACGCAGCAACGGTTCGCGCTTCCCGCCCTGCCGGCGATCCAGCCGCCGCCACCACCACGGGTACCGGTCCAGCCGGTCGATCTGCCCGGCCCGGACCTGATGGCCGATCTGGTGCACCGGATGCGACCGGTCTGCGCGCGGGCCGTCGACGACGACGAGATCGCCGCGGTCCTCGAAGCCAACGGCATCAACGACCGGGTCGCCTGGCGTGACTTCGAGGTGACGTCGGTCTTCACGCTCGCCGCCGCGGTGCTGCACGACTCCGCGGCCGATCGTCGCACCGGGCGCCCCGGCGCGATACCGGGACCGACCACGGTGGCGGGTGGGCGACCGCCCGTCCTCGACACCCTGGTACGGGCGGCGCTGTACCTGACCCCGACCGTGGTGGCGTTGGGAGCGGCCGGCTACACCGGCGGTCTACCGACATTGGCCACCAAGGGCGCGATGGTGTTCGGCTGGGCCGTCTCGCAGGCGCTGGCCTACCTTGGCTACTGCGTCCTCGGTACCGCCGGCCGGGCCGCGGCCGTCCGGCTGCTCGGGGTCGGTTTCGCCGCCGTCGCCAGCGGTTGGGGCCTGCTGCTGTGGCTGCACCACGTGCCGTGGCCGATCGGGTACCTGGTCGGCGGAGCCCAGTTCGCGCTGTTCGCGGGGACCGCGGTGGCGCTCGTGACCGGGACCGAACGGCGGGTGCTGCGCTGGGCCGTACCGTGCTGGCTGTTCGCCGCGATGATGGCCGGCACCGCCGCCGCCGCACCGGGGGTCCGGATGATCGCCGTGGCCGGGCTCGGAGTGTCGCTCGCGGTGCTGTGCCTGGTCGCGTACCGACCGGTGACCGCCCGCGCGGACGTCGGTGCCGGGCGGGTGTCCGGGCGGCCCGCGCCGCGCCAGGTGGTCGCCGCGCTCGGGCACGGCGTGGTCGGCGCCGGCCAGGCGGTGCTGTTCGTCCTCGTCGTCCTGACCGGCCTGAACCCGTCCCGGCTGCCGCTGGACGCCATCCCGCTGCTGCTGGGCGTGCCGGTGATTGAGCTACTGCTGCTGTGGCACCAGCGGCGGGTGGCCGTCGGCCGCGCGACCCTGCACGACCGGCCGGCGTTCGCGCGACACCTGCGCCGGGTCAGTCGCGGTACGGTCGGCGCGCTGTGCCTGCCGGTACTGATCGGTGCCGTGCTCCTGGGCGCGACGGCGGGCCGGTCCCGGCTGGCGACGACGGTGCTGCTGACCGCCGTGTACGCGCTGGGTCTGGTGCTGGCGACGCACCGGCGGCTCGGTACCGCCGCGCTCCTGGTGTGGTGGCCGGCGATCCTGATCGCGATCACCGGTCCGGCCCGACCGGTCTGGGTACACCTCGGCAGCGACACCGCCGCGGCGGTGAGCGGGCTGACCCTGCTCGCCGCGTGCCTGCCGGCCGTCGCGGCGGTGACGCTGGTGATCCGCGATCCCTGGAGTTACCGGTGACGATCCTGTTGCCGATGTACGTCCACCCGCTGGAGGACCCGGACGCGTGGGCGACACTGCCGGCGTACGCGGGCTCGGTCACCGCGGTCGTCAACGTGCACGACGGCCCCGGGGAGGGCCTCGACGGCACGTACCGCGTGGTGACCGAGACGCTGCGCGGGGCCGGGGTCGACATGATCGGCTACGTCGACCTGGACTACGGCGCGCGGGACCGCGGTGACGTCCGGCGCGACATCGCCGGCTGGGGCCGGTACCCGGTCTCCGGGCTGTTCTTCGACCGGGTCGCCGCCGACGCGTCCGGCCTGGACGGCGTGGCCCGGACGGTCCGGGCGGCCGGCTGCCCGGTCGTCCTCAATCCCGGTACCCGCCCGCACCCCGGTTACGCCGGCCTGGCGGCGACCGTGTGTACCTTCGAGGGCCCCTGGTCGACCTACCGCGCGGCGGCGACCCGCCGGGACTGGGCCAACGCGGCCCACCTGGTCTACGGGGTACCGGTCGCGGCGCTCGACGAGGCGGAGTCGCTGATCTGGCAGCGGGTGTCGTGCGGCCTCGTCACCGACCTGGCCGGCGCCAACCCCTACCGTGGGCTACCGGCCAACCTGCGGCGCGGCGCCGGTACGCGGTGACGGTACCGGGTCGGTGGACACCGCGCCGGGCGTTGATCGCGGTGACGGCCGGGCTCGCCGCGCTGGCGGTCGGTGCCGGGTCGATGGCGCTGATCAAGGCGACGTCGCATCCGGACCGGTCGATCTCGACGCTCCCGACGTCACCCGGACCGCGCGGGTCGGGGCCTTCCGTCTCGCCGGGCCCGTCGCCGCCACCCGACGCGGCCACCCTGCCACCGGCCACCGTGCCCGGCACCGGTGGCCAGCCGGTCGGCTGGTGGCGGCCGCGTGGCGTGCTGACGTGGCAGTGGCAGTTGCAGGGCAAGCCGGACCTGAACCTGCCGGTGCAGGTGTACGACATCGACGCGGTGGAGTCGAGCGCCGGTGACGTGGCCGCCCTGCACACGGCCGGGCGGCGGGCGATCTGTTACCTCAACGCCGGCGCCTACGAGGATTTCCGGCCGGACCGGGCGCGCTATCCGGCGGCGGTACGGGGCCGTCCGCTGGACGGCTGGCCGCACGAGCGGTGGCTGGATATCCGCCGCTGGGATGTCCTCGAACCGATCCTGCGCGACCGGATCGCCACCTGCCGGCGGAAGGGCTTCGACGGGGTGGAGCCCGACAACGTCGACGGGTTCGCCAACGGATCCGGATTCGGTCTCACCGCCGAGGACCAGCTCACGTTCAACCGGCGCGTCGCCGACCTCGCGCACTCCTACGGGCTCGCCGTCGGCTTGAAGAACGACGTCGAACAGGCGGCTTCGCTGGCGCCGTGGTTTGACTACGCGGTGAACGAGGAGTGCGTCGAACACGACGAGTGTGACCTGCTGCGGGTCTTCACCGCGGTCGCCAAGCCGGTGTTCCATGTGGAGTACGCGCTGGCGGTCGACCGGTTCTGCGCCGCCACCAGGCGGCTCGGGTTCTCCTCGATGCGCAAGAAGGTGGACCTGGACGCGTGGCGTCAGCCCTGCTGACGGCGCCGCCCGGCCATCAGGTGTCGCCGGCCGTCTGGTGTCGCTGGCGTCTGGTGTCGCTGGGCGTCAGGTGTCGCTGGGCGGGTCGAGCTGGCGCAGCAGGTCGACGACGTCGGCCTCGTACTCGCGCCACTGCCGGTCGGGCTTGAAGCCGAGCTCGTCGTTGATCCGGCGGACCGCCTCGCTGCCGATCCCGTTCCAGGTCTGCACGTCGAGCAGGCGCGGCTCCGCCGCCCGCAGCTCGAGCAGCATGCGGGCCTTGATCGCACGGCTCAGCCCGTACCCGCGGTGCTTCTGCACGATGATCGTGTCGTACTGGTCGGCGCGGGTCGGCCGCTGCGCCGGCACCACCACCTCGGTCAGCCCGGCCACGTCCCCGGACTGCTCGTGCACGGCGAGCACGATGTAGGGCATCAGACCCCGGGCGCGTAGCGTGGTGAGGCTCGCGCGCAGGCGTTCGCCGTCATATGAGCTGGGTCGCAGTTCGAGATCGCTGGCCGGGCTGAGCCGGACCGACGCCTTGGCCTGTGCGTACGCGTCGAGCAGTGGCTCGGGCGGCCCGCCCGGGTAGTACTCGATCCGGTACCCCGAGCCGACACCGCCGGCCAGCGTGCCGACCTGTACCCAGTCGACACCGGACAGGTCCAGGACGGTACGCATCTCGATGAACGCGCACCGGAAGCCGTGGCGTTCGAAGAAGCCGGTCGCGGGCGTGTCGCCGACCACCTCGACGCCGATCGAGGCGAACTCCTCCGCATCGGCCCGCCGCGCCGCCGCGGCGAGCAGCGTGCGGCCCGCGCCGGAGCGTCGGCGGTCGGGACGCACCAGCAGATCCAGCACCGCGATGTCACCGACCAGCAGGATGCTCGCGTACCCGACGATCCGGCCGGCCTCCTCGGCCAGCCAGCAGATGCGCCGTTCGCCCGGCATGGTGACCGCGAGATACTCCCGGAACAGGTCGGTACGCCACAGCGGGTCCTCCGGAACGTCCGCCGCGAGGATCAGATTGAGGGTGCACAGTAGCGCCGCGATCTCGTCGGCGGGAGCGGCAGCCGGGTCCCACTCGCGCACCTGCACGCGTCATAGCTTGCCGATATTCCGGCCGGTACGGAAGGCTTTTGGCGACTATTAAGCCGACTACCTTACTGATCAGCGACTGCGGGCACCGTAGTCGTTCGCGGCGTCGAACACGTCCTGCGCATACGACTGGACCGCGTTGTATGACAGAACCGCAGGCCACCAGTCACTTGAAAGTGACATATTTCGATTCGCCGCGCACAGGTAGCGGGCCGCGGCGAGGCTGGCGTCGTTGATGTTGTTGATGTCGGACACACCGTCGCCGTCGGCGTCCGCCGCGTACAGCGTCCAGGTTGACGGGATGAACTGCATCGGGCCGACCGCGTGGTCCCAGGTCGCGTCGCCGTCGATCGTGCCACCGTCGGTGTCCCGTACCGTCATCCGGCTGCTCGTGCCGTCCAGGGGAGCCCCGATGATCGGTGGTAGGGCCTTGCCGTCCGGTGCGAGGGTGGCGTGACTCTGGCCGTGCGCCGATTCCACCTTCCCGATCCCGGCCAGCGTCGTCCACCGTAGCTGGCAGCCGGGCTGAGCTACGGCGATGGCCAGCTCGGCGTACCCGTACGCCTGCATGGCCGGCTGCGGTATCGCGAGCCGGGCGGCCAGCGGCGCGGCCCACGCGGCCAGATCCGTCGGCTTCGTCGCCGTGCCATCCGTGCCGGTACCGTCGCCCGGCGTCACCGCGCCGGGCGGGTCGCCCCCACTGTCGTCCCCGGCCGGCAGCCCGGCCCCCGGCGCGTCGGCGGTGTCACCGTCCGTCGCGTTGGGGTCGAGCATGGTCAGCGCCCGGTGCGTGGGCAGCGGCAGGGCGGGGGTCAGGTACCCGCCGACGAGCGCCGAGAGCCCGATCGTCGCCAGCACCATCGTGGTTGCCAGGGCGAGGCGTACCCCGGCGCGCCGCGTCCAGACGGTCAGCGCCAGCCACGACGTGCCCAGCCCACCACGCACGCGTACCCGCACGGCACCCGGCAGGGCCGCGACCCGCGCCCGTGCGGTGACCCGCGACGGCGCCATCACCCGCGTCGGCGGCGGGTCCGGTGTCGGCGCGGGGTCCGGTGTCGGGGCGGGGTCCGGTGTCGGCGTGTCGGCGCGTGTCGGCGCGGCTGCCGGTGTCGGCGCGACGGCCTCGGGTGGCGGGTCCTGTTGCGGTGGTGTGACCTGCTGTGGAGCGGGGACCGAGCCGCTCACCGGGCTGTCCACCGGGCGCGGAGCCGCCGTCGCCGCGGTGACGCCGGCCGGTGGCCACTGCCGGGGCACGGCCGATCCCGGCCGAAGGAACCTCAGCCCGGTAACTCGGTTGCGCTGCGCCACACCGTCGAGTATCGCCCATTCGCCGGACCATGTCGCACCCCGTTTTTGCCGATGCTGGACGGCTCGCACCGATCATGGCCGGTTAACCTGGGTGCATGCCCCGTTACGAGTACCGCTGTCGCGCCTGCGGCGCCACCTTCGAGGTCAGCCGTCCGATGCGCGACGCCGCCGAACCGGCCAGGTGCCCCGGTGGCCACCGCGACACGGTGAAGCTGCTGTCCACTGTGGCGTTGACCGGTCGGCCGGGTCCGGCGGGCGCCGGGGGCGCGGCCGGCGGGGGTACCGGCGACGGTGGCGGCGGATGCTGCGGGGGATCCTGCGGTTGTTGAGTTGAAACGCACCGCATGGGCCATGATCCCGCCCGGATGGCCCATGACCGCGCCGATGCCGCGTCGTTACCCAGCCAAACACCTTCAGGTTCGCTGACTTCTCGGGTAATGCGCGGGTGAAACCTTTGAGCCGGCTACCCCAGCCGTTCCTACGATGTGCGGGCCGTGGGTGTGCGGCAGCATGAGATCGACCGGACTGGGGCGGAGGTTCACACGTGTCTGCGCGGATGCTTCTCCCCGGCGGCCTGGTGACTTTCCTGTTCACCGACATCGAGGGATCGACCCGGCTGGCCCAGCTGCTCGGCCCGGTCTACCGCGTCGTACTCACCGAGCACCGCCGCGTCCTGCGGGCCGCGCTGTCCACAGGGGACGGTGTGGAACTCTTCACCGAGGGCGACTCGTTGTTCGCCGCCTTCGCCGACCCCAGCGCCGCGCTACTGGCCTGCATGGCCGGTCAACGGGCGCTGGCCGCCCACGAGTGGCCGGCACCCGGCGTGCGCCCGCTGGTCCGGATGGGGTTGCACACCGGCTTCGCCGAACCGGTCGGCGGCGAGTACGCGAGTCCGGAGGTACACCGCGCCGCCCGGGTGGCCGACGCCGCGCACGGTGGCCAGGTGCTCTGCTCGGCGGCCACCGCCGCGGCCGCGCTGGACCCGCCCGAGGGCGCCCGGCTCGACGACCTCGGCCTGCACCGGCTGCGTGGTTTCGACGGGCGGGAACGCCTGTTCCAGCTCGTCGCGCCGGGGCTGGAACACCGCTTTCCGCGTCCGCGCACGCTCGACTGCCCGCCGCACAACCTGCCGACGCCGGTCACCTCGTTCGTCGGACGGGCAGCCGACAAGCGGCGGCTGCGCGAGCTCCTCCGGACCCACCGGCTGGTCACCCTCGTCGGTACCGGCGGGGCCGGCAAGACCCGCCTCGCCGTCGAAGTGGCCCGTGACCTGATCGACGAGTACCCCGACGGGGTGTGGTTCGTCGACGTGGCCGGGGTGGACCGACCGGACCGGGTCGCCGTCGCCGTCGCCGCCGCGCTGGGCCTGCGGCCGGAGCCGGGGCGGGTGATCGGGCAGACCATCGCCGACCACGTCGCCGGCCGCCGGATGCTGCTCCTGCTCGACACCTGCGACGCGTACCCGCGCCCGGCCGCCACCCTCACCGCCGACCTGCTTGGAGGCTGTGCGGCGAGGGTACTGGCGACCGGCCGCGAACCGCTCGGGCTGCCCGGCGAGGTGGTGTGGCGGATCCCGTCGCTGTCGGTCTGTGCCGGGCCGGACGGGCAGCCCAGCGACGCGGTGGCGTTGCTACTGGACCGGGCGACGGCTGCCCGCGGTGGGCGGCCGGCGAGCGCCGCCGAGATCGCGCCGCTGAGCCGGGTGGCATCGGCCCTGTCCGGCCTGCCGCTGGCGCTCGAACTCGCCGCCGCCCGGCTGCGGGTGCTGTCGGCGGCCCAGCTCGTCGCCCGCCTCACCGACCTGCTCGGTACCCTCGACGCCGGCCACGGCCCCGACCCGCCGGCAGCGCCCACCGGGGCCCCGGCGGACCGCCACCGCACCATGCACGCGGCACTGACCTGGTCGTACCGCACCCTCGACCCCTCGGCGGCGCGCCTGTTGCGGTGGTTGTCGGTCTTCGCCGGCCCGGTGGGGTTGGCCGAGGTCGAGGCATTGCACGGCGGCGACCCGCTCGACCAGGTCGCCACCCTGGTGGACAAGTCGCTGGTACAGGCCGACGTGAGCGCCGACGCCACCGGCTACCGGTTGGTCGATCCGATCCGGGCGTACGCGGCGCATGAGCTCGCGGCGGCCGGCGAGCGCCGCCGAGATCGCGCCGCTGAGCCGGGTGGCATCGGCCCTGT
>JAVHWE010000543.1:0-6865 GCA_032160285.1 Micromonosporaceae bacterium
ACCCCGTCGCAGGCGACCACGTACTTCAACCGCAGGTCGACCGGTCCGGTCGGGGTCTGCGCGGTCAGCCGGACACCGTCGGCGTCGGCGTCGACCCCGGTGACCCGGTGCGACCAGCGCACGTCGCAGAGCGGATCGGACTCCACCCGGGCCAGCAGAATCTGTTCGATACGGTACTGGGAGATGTTCACGAAGGGGCCGAAGCCGATCCGGTCGGCGAACACCGTGGCGCGGATTTCGGTGTTCCGCACGTAGGTACGGGCGACGGTCCAGGTGACGCCTTCGGCGGCGATCGGGTCGCCGCAGCCGAACTTGTCCAGTACCTCGAGGACGTCGCCCTGGATCAGGCACGCCTTCGAGCCCTGTTTGCGCAGCTGGGGCTCGGCCTCGAGCAGTACGCTCGGGATGCCCAGAGCAGCCAGCCGGGCGGCGAGCGCGAGCCCCACCGGTCCGGCGCCGACGATGCCGACACCCACCTCAAAGGCAGTCAACGTCAGACCTCCCCTTCCACGTGTGCGGCACTGGCGCGCTCGATACGCCGGAAGACCGGAATGGTCTGCACCGACCGCAGGTACGGGGTGCCCTCGGTGTAGCCGGTCCCGGAGCGTTCACCCAACATGCGGACCGCGAGGCGGTAGTGCGTGGTACGCCACCGGATCATCGCCTCGGCGAACCGCTCCATGGTGGCCGCCAACGCCGTCCGCTGGTCGGCGGTCAGCCACCCCTCCAGGCACGACAACGAGAACATCTCGTCGAGCGTCATCTGGCCGGCGACGACCCGACGGTGCACGTCGGGCACCGACAGGTACGCGGTCGAGTCCAGCCGCTCCGTGTCGGGTCGACGGCACAGCGATTCGACAATCTTGTAGTTGCGCGACTGGATGGCGCTGGCCCCCTCGGTGAACTCCCGGAACGTCCGGAAGGCCGCCACCTGCATGGTGGCCAGTAACGAGAACAACGGCGCGGATTCCCGCAGCGTCGACTGTGCCACCTGCACGCAGGTGGTCGCCGTCGCGCAGTCCTCCAGGACGAGCGCGTGCACCGCGCCGCGAAGCTGCACCGCCATGAGGGCGAAGGTCGTCTCGAACAGTTGGAGCACGCGGATGAACAGGTACTCGTCGTGGACGGTGTAGACCGGCAGCAGGCTCAGCTGGAGGATGCGTCGGTCCAGGGCGGAATTGTCCGGCCGCACCGCGGCGCAGAGCTGCCGCGCGGCCTGCTCCGGATCGGTCGCGTTCGCCGCGGCGGCGAGGCCGAGGCGGCGCACGGCGGGCGCCGCGGCCTTGTGGGCCAACCGAAAACGCTTCCCGACGGTGTGGGCGTCCGGCCGCATCGCGGGCAGCAGGTCCGTTCGCCCATCGGCGGCGGCGAGCTCGAACTCCAGCAGGTCCGCGATCAGCTGGACGAGCAGCCGGTCGCGGCGGCGGAGCGCATGCGGAAGCTGCTCCGGCGGATCGTCGACGCTCGGGTTCGGAAGCAACGCCAGACCGACGTACGTGCGGTAGTCGTAGCAACCGGCCCACTTGTCCAGCGCGATCGCCAGGAACTGGTGCAGCAGCGCCGAACTCCCGTACGGATCGGGCGCTCCGACGAGCGCCGCCCGGGCCCGGGCCAACGCCTGCAACAGGTCCTCGGCGACGAAGTGTTTACCCACCTTGTGGTAGGCGGCCACCACCGCGTCGTACGGAAACCTCGTCGGTTCGGGATTGCTGAGCCATCTGGTCAGCTCGTTCACCGGCACGCCTGCTACCCCCGCCTGGTCATAGTCATCGGGAACGAACCTGTCGTCGGGAACGGAACTCCCGGACGGCGGCGCACAGCCGCTCGACATCGGACTCGTCGTTGTAGTAATGAAAGGAAAGGCGGACGAGCGGTCCACGCGGACTGACCGCGATGCCCCGATCGGCCAGCCACCCGGTGAGGGCCGGTGGATCGTCGACCGCCAGACCGACGTGCGCGCCGTGCGCCGCCGCGTCGGCCCGCATCCGAACCGTTTCCCCGTCGGCGGCCAGCCGCCCGGCCGCGAGCTCGATCAGGCCGGTGACGTGCCGGCGCACCTCGCCCAGGTCGAGGCCGGCGATCAGGTCGAGGCCGGCGTTGGCGGCGTAGACAGACGGCACCGATACGGTACCGGTCTCGAAGCGCCTGGCACCGACCGGAAAATCGAGCCGCCGGGGATCGAAGGCGAACGGGTCGGTACGTCCGAACCAGCCGGTCAACGACGGATCGACGTCGTCGGGCGCACCGGCGCGCGCGTACAGAAACGCGATACCCGGCAGGCCGAGGAGGTACTTCAGCGCTCCGGCCACCAGATAGTCGCAGCCCAACTCGTCCACATCGACCGGCAGTACGCCGACCGCCTGGTAGGCATCGACGAGTACCCGAGCGCCCTGCGCGTGCGCGTGGCGGGCGATCTCGGCGACCGGCTGGAGTACGCCACCGGCGTACGTCACCAGCGGCACCGACACCAGCGCGGTCCGCTCGTCCACCACCGCCGCGTAGTCGGCGACCAGGTGCCGGGCGGCATCGGGCGGGGCCTGCCGGTCCGGGCCCGATCGGAGGGGCGGCGGGCCGCCGTCGGCGAACACCACCCGTGCGCCGCGCGGGCGCTGCGCCAGCCAGACGTGCGCCAGCGACGGGAACTCGTCCGCGGTTGTCACCACCCCGTCGCGGCGGTGCATCCCGATCGTGGAGACGGCCTGGTACGCGCCGACGGAGGCGCTCGGCACCACCGCGACCTGCTCCGGATCCGCACCGATCAGCGCGGCGAACCGGGCCCGTGCGCCCGCCACCTCCGACTCGAAGTCGTGCCATGCCCCGCCGCCCGCCATCATCGCCGACAGCATCCGATCCAGCGCCGCGTCCAGAGCGGTCGACCGCGCGCCGAGCGAGCAGCTGGACAGGTGGACGACGTGTTCGAGCATCGGAAACCCGCGGCGGAAGTCCGCCGCCGCCCGCGCCAGGGCCGCGCCGGTCACCGCGCGCCGTCCGTCATCGCGCCGCGTACCAGCGGACTGGTCTCGTCCATCGGGCAGTTGCCGGCCATCGGGCCCGACTCGGTGAGCGCGGTACGCACCCGCCACAGGTCCGGGAAGAACTTGTGCGCGATCAAGCGACTGAGTACGTCCACCGGGGCGCCCTTGGTGCCGACCACCTGGTGGCCGATGACCCGGGTGGCGATCTTGTAATGGCGGGTCCGCCACACCGCGATGCGCTCATCCCAGTCGATCATCGCCTCGGCCAACCGGTACAGCGGCGCGTCGGGGCTGGCCCGGTACAGGTCGACCAGATCGACCCGCTCGTCGGCGACCACCCCGTCGAAGGCCCGGCCCAGGGTCTGACTCACCCCTTGCACCGACCGCCATCCCGGTGATTCGAAACCCGAGCCGTGACCGAGCACGGTACGGACAGTCTGAAACGTCCACGGCGCGAGGTGGCGCAGCATCTCGAGCTGGCCGGTGATCAGATCGATGCCCAGCGCCGCGCGGCTCAGCAGCCGCGCGGCGGTGAGGTAGGCCCCCGCCCGTACCTGGTCGGCCGCCTCCAGTACCTCGGAGCAGGCCAGCTTGAGCCACAGTTCGGTGGACTGGTGCACCGTCTGGAACAGGAGCTCGTCGCGGTGGACGACCTCCTCGGGCCGGCGTTGCAGCGACAGCAGCACGTCGGTGCGCATGTATCGCGCGTAGTCGTTGGTGCCGGACCCACCGAGGACGGGTACCGAGTAATCCTTGGCCACGAGACGTTTTCTCCTTGACTACAGCGATGTCGCCGGCTCAGCCCGGTACGGTTTCCGCGGTTGGCCTGCCCTCGGGCACCAGTGCGTCGACCTGCTCGATCGGTTCGGCCGCGACCCGGTAATGCCGTGCTGTCTCGACGATCGCGCGCTCGACGTCCGCGCTGGTCGCCGCCCGGAACCGGAACCGGCCGCCGACGTGCTCGTAGTACGCGTCGGCCAACGGCAGCACCTGCCCCGGCCGCAGGACGACCTCCGCGTACAGACCGGGCACCCGGCCCACCATCGGGGTCGAGTGGGTGATCCGACAGGGCCGTTGCGCCGGGGCGGGTACCAGTAGCCAGCCGGCGACACCGTCGCCGGCCGGGGCGACCGGAGGAATTGGCGGTGCCGGCCGGCCGAGCTGGATGTGCGCGGCGGCCGCCATCAGGTCGTAGCCGTGAACCTGGCGCCAGACAAAGGGAATCTCCGCGCCGCCGGTACGCGCACCGACCTCGAGGAAGGTACACGTCGGTCGCCCGTGGGCAGCCGCGCCGACGAAGACCTCGAGGTGGAACACCACGGGCGCGGCGGACAGCGCGGCCAGGAACCGGCCGGCCCACGCCCTGATGACGCCGTCCAGTACGGCGTCGTCCACCTCGACCGAGCCGAGCGCGCTGCCGGTGCGAAACCCGAGACAGGTATTGATGTACCGCGAGGCCCGGTGGGTCAGCACCCGCGCACCGTCGAACAGCCCGTCGACGTGGTAGATCGGATCCGCACAGAACGCCTGTACCAGCAGGGGTTCGCCGTCGAAGCGGATCATGGCGAGATCCGCCGGTCCATCGAGGCGCACCACACCGGCGCTGGAGCTGCCGACCCGCGGCTTGATGATGAGCGGCCAACCGTGCTCGGCGGCGAAGTCGAGCACGGCACCGTCGTGCGGCGCCGGCGCGAAGGCGGCCACCGGGAGGCCGGCCTTCGCGATGGCCGCGCACATGGCGCCCTTGTCCCGAAAGACCTCCAGCTCGTGCGGGCGCTGGCCGGGGCAGTCCCACTCCTGCCGCAGCCGGGCGCCGACGAGCAGGTCGTCCTCCTTGAGCGCGAGGATCGCAGCCGGCGGACCGAACCGTCCGACCAGTCCGTGTACCGCAACCCGGACCGCGTCGAGGTCGTCGGTGGCCTCGACCAGAGCCGTGGCGGCGGCCGTCGGCGGGACCGAGGCAAGCCCGACGGCCGTGCTGACGTAGGTCACCGCGTATCGATCATGCTCGATGTACTGGGGGTAATCGGCGTAGCGTTCACGCCATCGGTTGATCACGACCACATGGGGCCGCCCGCTGCCCGGCGCGGCTGCCTGTTCGCGCTGCGTCATGCCGACTCTCCCCGGACGGCTTCCGACGGATAGGTGAACACGCAGGTGCCTCGGGTACCGGGGTTCGAGTATGAGATGACCGAACCGTCGGACGCCTTCAATGCCCGCACGAAGGCGCCCGCGTACCCGTCCCGCGTCGCGAAGACGCCCCAGTTGGCCCGCCAGTCCTCGAGCTGGCCCGTGTACGGGTCGCACACCGGCTCCGCGGCGGGCACGACGATCCGCTGGACGACGTAATCGCGGCCCGCCACGCCGGCCAGCGCATCGGCCCACTCGCGGTCGCCGACCTCCCGACCGAGCACCGCACCGACACCCCCGTAGCCGATTCCGGGCTTGAGGATGAGTGACTCCCGCTCGGCGCGGCAGCGGTCGAGCAACTCCCGCTGGTCGCCGGGCGCGCCACCGTCCGACGTGGTGGCCACGATTCGGGTCCACGGCACGATCCGGTCGACGACGGCCCTCTCGTCGGGGGTGAACGCCGCGCGGAGATCCGGCGCGTGTACCAGCGCGAGGCTCGCCTTGGTGGCGAAAAGGGCACCCTCCAGCGGAGTGAACAGCGTCGTGCGCCCGGCTTCGTGTGCCCGCGTGAGCAGGTTGAGAGCGTCCCGCCCGCGCGGATCCGCGAGCACCTGCCCCGCCGAAAAGTAGCGCAGCACGACATCGATCGGCCTACCGTCGAGCCAGACCTTGTCCCGGACCGAGCTCACCCGGTCGAGCTCACCGAGGATCAGATCGATGCGGTGGGGACGCATCGCCTCCTGGATGGCCAGGAACACGTGCTCGTGGTCGGCCAGGCCGCCGACACCCTCGACAAGGGCGACGACCGGGTCCGGGCCGGCGATCTGGGCGGGTGCGGCCGCCCGCAACGCGTCGGCGAGGATGGCCGCGGTGTCCACATAGGTCAACCCGTGGTGGCGGGCGAAGTGGCCGAACGGCTCGACTTCGCCGTACGCCCGGTTCAGCTGTGCGGTGTCGATGCCGCCGAGCTCACTGCCGACGTTGAACTCGAGCAATTTCAGAGAAGTACCGTCGTGGTAGGCGTCCGCACGCCCGTACAGCTGGGGCCTGCCCGTGGCGCCGAGCCGGATCAGGTCGGCGAGCGGGGCGTCCATGCCGAGCGCGCGGCAGTAGCGCCGCAGATCGCCGTCGAAGCACCGTGCCGGCAACGAAACAAGGAGGTCGAACAGGCCGATCAGATCGTCGGCGAATCGCACCATCTCGCGTTGTTCTATCAGCAATGGACGGGCGAGCAACAGCTTGGCGTAGGACGCCGCGTAGGTTTCGGGGAGAGCCAGGTCGACGGATGCCTGACGCAGGCCGTAGTCGTCGCGACAGGCACGAATGTACTCAGCGGTAATGTCATTCACGAAAGGTTTGACTCCCAACATCTACGCGCGGGTCACCACGTCGTATCTCGACCGGTCAAACCGGCGCGAACATGGCTTTGTGCAGCGTTATTCCGCCCGCGGGGGCGGCGGACGACGGACCGCAACAGCAACGACAAATGACCGGTTTACGCCCAGGGACAGGGCGGCCGCCGATGGGCGGGTAATTGGAGAAGGCAGGCTAAAGCGTCAGTAACCTCGGCCGGCTTGGTGGCACTGCTCGTTAGCTGGCACCACGTCCAGACAGACGCAGATCTGACGTGCTCATCGCGGGCCCCCGTGGCTCGATCGAAGCGATTCTCGCGCAACGGCAGCAATCTTGGCTCGCGGCCGCAGGCCTGTCAAGTCCCAAGAATGTAGCCGAATGGACACTCCACGGTGGACCGAATTGAC
>JAVHWE010000549.1:0-4609 GCA_032160285.1 Micromonosporaceae bacterium
CGAAACAGACAATGGTTTGAGCACAGGGTGAGGGCGACGGTGCGCACAGTTGGTGAGTCGGTCGTCATCCGGTCGCGGTCCGGGGAGTTCGACTGTCGAACCCCCCGGATCGCGAGGAGCGGATCGCTACGCCCGGCGGACGGCTTCGGCCTCGATCTCGATCTTGACCTTCTTGCCGACCACCACACCACCGGTCTCGAGCGCCTGGTTCCAGGTGATGCCGAACTCCTCGCGGTCGATCTCGCCGGTCGCCGAGAACGCGATGATCTCCTTGCCCCACGGACTGTTCGCGACGCCGCCGAACTCCACGGTCAGGCTCACCTCGCGGGTGACGTCGCGGACGGTCAGCTCCCCGACGAGCGTGAACTCGTCACCGGACGGCTGGACCACTCGGGTGCTCCGAAAGGTCAGATCGGGGTACTTCTCCGCGTCCAGGAAGTCACCGCTGCGGAGGTGGTTGTCGCGGTCCGGGACGCCCGTGTCGATACTGACGGCCGGGATGTGCACCGTAACAGCGGACTGGAGCGGGTCCTCCGCGACCGTGATTTCACCGCTAACCTGGGTGAACGAACCGCGTACCTTGCTGACGACCAGGTGGCGGGCGACGAAGCCGACGCGGGTATGGGCCGGATCGAGGTCGAAGGTGCCGGGACTCGGGATGGTGAGACCGCCGTGGACGCGGGTGCCGGATGCAGACATTGGAGCCTCCAGGAATGATGAGAACTTGATTGACCGAGCAACTATATCCCAGACAGAATTCCGCGTGTCAAGTAATAGTGATATGGTACCCAGGTGACCGACGACCTGTTCGATGACCGGCGCATCACGGCCATGGGCCTGTTCGCCGAGGTGTACAGCGGGCTTATCGCCCGGGCAGGTGAGCAGCTGTCCGGTCATGGTGTGTCGGGGGTCGAGTTCGAGGTGCTGATCCGGCTCGCGCGGTCTCCGCGCCACCAGCTCCGGATGACCGAACTGGCCGCGCAGACCCAGCTGACCACCAGCGGTATCACCCGGGTCGTGGACCGGCTCGAACGCACCGAGCTGGTCCGCCGCCAAGCTTGCCCGACCGATCGGCGCAGTTCGTTCACGGTCATCACCGACGCCGGGCTCGACCGGCTGGCGGCGATCCTGCCCGGGCACGTCGAGCTGATCGACCGGTGGTTCACCGGCCTGCTCGCCCCCGACCAGCTGGACCAGCTCCTCGAATCGTTGCGCGTCATCCGCGACGCGGTCCGGCCGGACGCCACGTCCGGCGCCACCTGCGCCGCGGGCGGGCCGACCGGTCTCCAGGCACCGGAGGCGCAAGGCGGGGCGGCACCGGCAGGAATACCGGCAGGACCGGATTCGCAATCAGCCATCTAACGGAATAATCAGGTGTTCCTGGCCTAACGCCTCGGTAATGTGCCAGCCCGGGGAGGTTCACGGGGTCTGGCACGGGCGAAGAGGTGGGCCACTCGGGGGGCCTTCGTCCGTGCCTTCCTCCGAACCCGGTTCACCCGTCGAGCAGGGCCACGTCCCGGGGCAGCAGCACGACGCCGGTCCGCTGACAGATTTCGTTCAACCGGGCCAGCGCCGCAGCGCGGTCCGGCCCGTCCGTGCTCGCCACGATCCCGACCATCGCCTCCACCGCGTCCCGGGCGTCGCGATGAGCTCGCGGCGATTCGGCAGCGGCGCTGAACAACTTCACCGCGTGCGCGCGCTCGGCCCGCGCGAGGGCCACGTACCCGCCGATCAACGCCCGGGTACCGTCCGCCACCGTACCGAGATCGGCCATCGCCAGCCGTACCGCGTCGGCGTGCTCGGCGGCACCGGCGTGGGCCAGCGCCAACCCGACCGTGCCCCGGGCCCGTACCCGGTGCCCGGGATCACCGACGGTCGCCAGCAGCGGCAGAGCTTGCCGGCACAGCCCGATCGCCTCGTCGTACCGTCCATCGAGCCGGGCGACCTCGGCCATGTTCGCCAGCACGACCGCCTGCAACCGGGTATCGGTGATCTGGCCGGCCAGCCTGAGCGCCGTCGCCAGCCGCCGCGCGGCGCCGGCCAGATCACCGGCACGGATGTCGTACCAGGTCAGGTTGTTGTGCGCGACCACGATCTCCCGGACCCGGCCGACCCGGGTGGCCAGCGCCAGCAGCGTCTCGCCGTGGCGCCGGGCGTCGTCATACCCGCCGACCGCCTTCCACAGCACGCTCAGGCAACCGTGCGCGGCCAGCTGCCCGCCGACGTCACCGAGCTCGGAGAACGCCTCCAACGCCTGCCGCGCGGCGGGCAGCTCGGCGAGACCCTCACCATGCTCGATGGCGAGCGTCGCGGCACCCAGCCGTGCCCACGCCCGTACCGCGGGTTCGGTTTCGGTGCTTCGCGGGTCGGCCAGCAACCGCCGCAGCCAGGCCCGCCCCTCCCGGTCGCGGCCGCGAAACCGCCACCACCGGGTCAGCGCGCCGGCCAGCCGCAGCGCCGTGGCCGGATCCGCGTCGGCGGCATGGTGCAGCGCCACATTCAGGTCACCCAGGAGGTGATCGAGCCGGGAGACCGCGGCGGACATGGACGGACCGGCGAGCTCGGCCGCCGTCCGGGCGGCGAGTTCGGCGAACACCCGCGCATGCCGGGCATGGGCGTCGTCGAGGTGCCCGGCCTCCGCGCAGCGCTCGAGGGCGAAGTCACGTACGACGTTGACCAGGCGGAACCGCAGCGGCCCACCCGCACGCACGCTCACCAGCCCGAGCCCGACGAGCCGGTCCAGAACCGCCTCGACATCCACCGCACCGGCGGTCCCGCCGAGCATCTCCTCGGCCAGCTCCACCGACCACCGGCCGGCGAGTACCGCCAATCGTTGCAGCGCCCGCTGCTCGGCCGGGTCGAGCAGCCGGTAGCTCGCGGCGACCCCGTCGCGCAGTGTCAGCCCGTCCGGCCGCACCCCGCCGAGATCGAGCACGCGATGCCCGTACCGGTCGAGAATCTCGGTCAGTTCCAGCACCCTGCCCCGGGCGGCGGCCAGCTCGAGAGCCAGCGGCAGACCGCCCAACCGGCGTACCAGTTCACCGAGGACACCGACCTCGGCCGGCTCGACGGGGTGGCGGCGAACCTGGCGGAGCCGCTCCAGAAACAGCGACACCGCCGGGTACGCCGAGAGCTCGGCCAGGTCGGAGAGGTCACCATCGGGCGGTATCTCCAGCGGCGCGACGGGCCACCCGACCACGCCCGGTAGGTCGACCGGCTGTCGGCTGGTCACCAGTACCCGCAGGCCGGGGGTGTACGTCCGGAGCCAGCCGAGCGCGGTCGCGGTCGCCGCCGGTGCCCGGTCCGCGCTGTCGACCACCAGCAGGGTCGGCCGTCCGGCGCAGCGCTCGGGCAGGTCGGCGGCGCGCGCCACGCCGAACACGGCGGCGGCCCCGGCGAGGATGTCGTCGGGGCTGATCAGGTTCGCGATCGAGATGCCGGCGACACCGCCGGGAAACCGGTCGGCCGCCTCATGGGCGACCACGAGGGCGAGGCTGGTCTTGCCGACCCCGGCCAGGCCGACCAGCGCCACGATGTCGTTGCCGGCGACCAGGCTGGCCACATCCCGACGGTCTTCGTCGCGCCCGACCAGCGGCAACGGCGGCGGCAGCGCGGTTGTCCGTTGCCAGCGGTCGGCCAGGTCGAACTCGGCCCAGGACGACGGGCCGAGTTCAGATCCGGCCGCCAGGTCGGACCCGGGGCGCCCGGCCGGCGGGTCGAACTCGGCCCAGCCGGCCGCCGGGTCGACCTCGGCCGACCCGGGTGGCCGGCTCCGAGCCGCCGCCAGGAAACGAACGCGCTCGGGCGCTGCCAGCCCGAGCGCGTCCGCCAGCAGCTCCGCCGTGCCGCGTTGTGGTCGGGTCGCCCGCCCCCGCTCCAGCTCACGGACGGTCCGTACCCCCACCCCGGCCCGCGTCGCCAGCTCATCCTGGGTGAGCCCGACGGACCGGCGGTGAGCGCGCAGCATGGCGGCGAAACCGACGACCGGCGCTGCCTCCCCATGATCGGAACTCACGTCGTGGACGGTACGCAGACCGCCCGTCGAAGCGAACCGATTCGTCCCCGTTGCGACGTGGCAACGGCTGATAGGCGACAGTTGCCAGGTATTCGTTACATTCCCAGGTCCCGCGCGATGATCATCCGTTGGACCTCGGAGGTACCCTCGCCGATCTCGAGGATCTTCGAGTCACGCCAGAACCGGGCCACCGGGAACTCGTTCATGAACCCGTACCCGCCATGGATCTGGGTCGCCTCGCGGGCGTTGGTCACCGCGCTCTCGCTCGCGAACAGCTTCGCCACGGCCGCCTCACGCTTGAAATCCACCCCGGCCACGAGCCGCGCCGCCGCGTCCCGGTACGCCAACCGGGCCACGTGGGTACGCGTCTCCATGTCGGCGATCTTGAACTGGATCGCCTGGAAATCACCGATCGGCCGGCCGAAGGCACGCCGATCGCGGGCGTAGGAAAGGGACTCGTCGATGCACCCCTGAGCCAGCCCGACCGACAACGCCGCGATCGCGACCCGGCCCTCGTCGAGGGTACGCAGGAACTGTGCGAAGCCCCGGCCACGCCCGCCGAGCAGATTGCCGGCCGGCACCCGTACCCCGTCG
>JAVHWE010000569.1:0-6099 GCA_032160285.1 Micromonosporaceae bacterium
CTCCCGGGTCCGCGACCTGTTCGAGCAGGCGAAGTCGAACGCGCCGGCCATCATTTTCGTCGACGAGATCGACGCGGTCGGGCGCCACCGCGGCGCCGGGCTCGGCGGCGGCCACGACGAGCGCGAGCAGACGCTGAACCAGTTGCTCGTCGAGATGGACGGCTTCGACGTCAAGGGTGGCGTCATTCTCATCGCGGCCACCAACCGTCCCGACATCCTCGACCCGGCGCTGCTGCGACCGGGCCGTTTCGACCGGCAGATCGCGGTCGGCCCGCCGGACGTGATCGGCCGCGAGGCCGTCCTCAAGGTGCACGCGAAGGGCAAGCCGTTCGAGGGCGACGTCGACCTCGACGTCATCGCGCGCCGCACACCGGGCTTCACCGGCGCCGACCTCGCCAACGTCATCAACGAGTCCGCGCTGCTCACCGCCCGGGTGGACAAGCGCGCGATCACCAACGACTTCCTGGAGGAGGCGATCGACCGCGTGGTCGCTGGTCCGGAGCGGCGGACCCGGGTCATGAGTGACCGGGAGAAGCGGGTCACCGCCTACCACGAGGGCGGGCACGCGCTCGTCGCCTACGCGTTGCCGCATGCCGCGCCCGTTCACAAGGTGACGATCCTGTCGCGCGGCCGTTCGCTCGGCCACACGCTGGTGCTGCCCACCGAGGACAAGTACACCCAGAGCCGGTCCGAGCTGATCGACACCCTGGCGTACGCGCTGGGTGGCCGGGCGGCCGAGGAACTGGTCTACCACGAGCCCACCACGGGCGCGGGCAACGACATCGAGAAGGCGACCACGGTCGCGCACGCGATGGTCACCGAATACGGCATGAGCGCCCGGTTGGGTGCCGTGAAGTACGGGCAGACCGAAGGCGAGCCGTTCCTCGGCCGCACCATGGGGCACGAGCGCAACTACTCCGAGAAGGTCGCCGCCGACATCGACGCCGAGGTCCGGGCACTGATCGAGCTGGCCCACGACGAGGCCTGGGAAATCCTCGTCGAGTACCGGGACGTGCTCGACAACCTGGTCGAAGAGCTGATGGAGAAGGAGACCGTCTCCCGTACCGACATGGCGCGCATCTGCGCCCGGGTCGTCAAGCGGCCGCCGATGGCGCCATTCAACGGCAACGGCAAGCGCCGCGGCGACTCGCCGGAGGTCGCGACCGCCGAGTTCGACCCGTTGCGCCCGAAGACCCCGGCCAACTCCGAGGAAGCGGCGCGGGCCGGCGCCGGCGGCAGCGCCTCGTCGTCGGACCGCAACATCGGGGACGGGACACGCTGACCGCAGTCACCGACCCGCCGTCGTCGGGAAGCTGTACCGAGCCCGACCCGGAGGAAGCCCTCGACTACCTGGCCGCCCGTTTGGTCAACGGGCGGCTCGGTGGTGGCGGCATCGACACCCCCGTCGACCTGCCCCGTATCGAGGCCGCGGTACGCGAGATCCTGATCGCCATCGGCGAGGATCCCGACCGGGAGGGCCTGCGGGCCACCCCGACCCGCGTCGCGAACGCGTACGCGGAACTGTTCGCCGGGCTGCGCGTCGACCCGGCCGAGGTGCTCACCACGACGTTCGAGGCCAAGCACGAGGAACTCGTCCTGGTCCGCGACATCGAGGTGATGAGCCTCTGTGAGCATCACCTGCTGCCGTTTCACGGTGTCGCCCATGTCGGGTACATCCCGGGGGCCGACGGCAGGATCACCGGCCTGTCCAAGCTGGCCCGGCTCGTCGAGGTGTACGCCCGGCGGCCCCAGATCCAGGAGCGGCTCACCTCCCAGGTCGCCGACCTGCTGATGGAGAAACTGCGGCCGCGCGGCGTGATCACCGTGCTCGAATGCGAGCATCTCTGCATGGCGATGCGCGGCATCCGCAAGGACGGTGCGCGCACCATCACGTCGGCGGTACGTGGACTGCTCCGCGACGACGCGAAGACCCGCGCCGAGGCGATGGGCCTGATCCTGCATAGTCGGTAGGCTCTCGACCGGGTCCGGGGAGGGCTTGCGCGCACATCTGTCCAGGATTTGTCGCCCGCTCGGTGTCTCAGCGCCCAGGTTAGGCTCGAGGGGTGAACGACGCGCCAACACCATCCGAGCCGTCGCACCCGCCACAGGCCGGCGTCCACGAGCCCAGCCGGCCGACGCCCCGCGTCAACGAACCGCGGCAGCCGACGCCCGACCGCGCGGAGGGCCGACAGCCGACGCTTGGCGGTGCTCAGGCCCCCGGCGGTGCTCAGACCCCCGGCGGTGCTCAGGCCCCTGGCGGTGCTCAGGCCCCTGGCGGCGCCCAGATGTCGGACGGCGTCCGATGGGCGCCGCCTGCCGCTGACGGCAGCCAGGATGCAGCGCCGACGCCGGAGACCAGCGGGGCGGCCGAGCGGCCGGGGCGCAGCCGCCGTCAGATTGTCGGTATCGTCCTCGCGTTGACCCTGAGTGTCGTCGCGGTGGTGTGTGTTGGCGTCGTGGGGACCGGATTCTTCGTGTACCGCAAGGTCAGCGAGCCGGACCGGAGCACTCCCGGCGTGGTCGTCCGGCAGTACCTGCAGGCCACCTTCGACGACCGGAACGAGGCCAGGGCCGCCCGGTTCACCTGCGGCAAACCGGCCGAGATCACCCAGGTACAGCAGGCGTTGGCCGATGTCGTCAGCCGGGAGAAGCGGTTCGGCGTTCACATCACGGTGGGGTGGGAGAACTTCACCACCAGGGCCGGTACCGATCAGGCGACGGTGACCAACCGCGTGAAGATCGCGGTACCGGAGGAGGCTGGACAGTCATCGGAGTCGTTCCAGCAGTGGAGTTTCGAGCTGCGTCGCCGTTCCGGCTGGCGGGTCTGCGGTGCACAACGGATCGGTTGACCGTCGGCGCTATTCGAGCCACAGCAGGTGAATCGGTATCTCCAGGGTCTTGGGCGCCTTGCCGCTCCAGGCCCATCGATACCATGCCAACTCGGTCGTCACCCGGACGCAGATGTCGCCGTCGGCGTTGGTGTACGCCTCGGTCACCGCGCGGAGGTCGCGCTGTTCGCGGCCGGTCTTGTCGCTCGGGCCGGGTGCGCGAACCACCCGCCGGCCGGTGATGGCGGCCGCCTCGCGGGCCGGTACGGGGTCGCGCCGGGGCGGTGCGTCCAGCGACACCAGTCGCGACACCAGGTCGGTGCCGGCGGGCGGATCCGCTGTGGAGTCCCCGGCGACCGTCTCGACCCATACCCGTTCGACTCCCACCATCGGTGCGAACGCCTCGATCTTCTCCGCCTCGGCGCGGTACCACTCCTGTTCGGCGAGCACCGGCACGTACGTCCGGCTGCCCTGGACGACCGGCGAATCGGCGCGCATGTCGCCGCGCCAGCCCAGGCCGGGCAGGCCGATGATGACCCGCTTGCCGCGCACCGACGGGTGGGTGACCGCCGGCATCGGCTGGATCGCCGGCGGTGTGGGCGCCGCGAGAGCGTCGAAGTCCCAGTCGGGCAACGGATCGGTCACTGTGGCGGCTGCTCCCCGAGCGCTGCGCCCATCTCTTTCATGAACGGCACCGGGTTGATCGCGCCGTTGTTGCTGGAATCTCCATTGAGATGGACCTCGAAGTGAACGTGCGGACCGGACGAGTTGCCGCTGGAGCCGGACAGGCCTATCTGCTGGCCCGCCTGGACCGTCTGGCCGACGGCCACCATGGGCTTGGAGATCATGTGACAGTACCGGGTGATCACGTTGCCGGCGTGCAGAATGTCGACGTACCACCCGCAGCCGTGCACCGCCGTCGAGCCGTCGATGTCGCAGCTCCACGGACCGCCGCCGGGCGAGGACGCGTTGCACTTCGCGGTGATCACCACTCCGCCGGACGCCGCGTGCACCGGGGTGCGTTTGCCGACCGCCAGGTCGACGCCGTTGTGGGTGGGCCGGCTGGGCGGCCGGAAGCCGGAGACGATGGCGGCCAGCACGGGTACGGTCCAGCCGGACGCGGAGATCTCACCGGCGGCCGCACAGCGCAGATCGACCAGTGAGCCGACCGCCCGGGCCGCTCCGTCGGCGAGCTTGTTGACGATGGTGGCGGCGAGACCTTCATGTTTGCCGTACGCGTCGGGAGCCCCGCTGCGCTGCACCGCCTGCGCCGCCTTGGTCAGCGGCATCGTCTCCCAGCCCGGGATCGCGACCAGCTTCTCGTAGAACTTCTGCGACGCGTACGCCGGGTCCTGGATCTGCTCCGGCGTGCCCCAGCCCTGGCTCGGCCGTTGCTGGAACAGCCCGAGTGAGTCGAAGTTGTTGCGGCGGCCCAGGTTGCCGAGGTTCGTCAGCACCGACTCCTGCAGCGCGGTGGCGATCGCGATCACCCACCCGCGTGGTGGGACCTTCAGCTTCTGACCGACGGCGATGATGGTGGCGGCGTTGCGCATCTGGTCCTGGCCGAGCGAACCCATCCGGTCGAAGTTCGCCTTCGGGTCGACCACCAGTCCCAGCTTGCCGCAGTCGGCATTGAGAGAACTGGTATTGGTCGATCCGTTCAGCCCGTCCAGGAAAAACGCCGCGGAGCCACCGCCGCAGCAGAGCAGCGCGAGGCCGGCGACCAGCGCGACAATCAGACCGATCCGGAACTTCCGTGGTTGCGTCGCCTCCGTCGTCATGCCCGGTCCCAGTCGATCCCGTCCACCAGCCACCGGCCGTTGACCGCGAGCATCCGCAAGCGGACCGTTCCGGAGTCCACCGGGATGGCCGCCTCGACGTAGGCCTGGCTGCGGTTTTGTACCGCCACGGCGCCGGTGGTCCGCTGGGCCGGTACCACGGCCGGGTCGGTGTCCTTGAGCTGCTCCAACAGCGCCGGGGTGGCGTACCTGGCGAAGCTCGACCGCCACTGCTGCGGGGTGACGCCGTCGTGGGTGAGCCAGCCGGCCATGAACGCGGTGGCGACCTTGTTCGGATCGGGCGCGCCGGGGCTGGTGACCGGTGGCTGCGGGCTGTCGGAGGTGGTGGTGACGACGCTGTCGTCACCGGCCGTCGGGTCGATGCTCGTCGCGGTGGACGGTTCGACCGTCACGCCCAACGTCTGCGGATTGGAGCCGGCCAACCCGCGTACCGCTCCGACCACGGCAAGCACGAGGACGACCAGCACCAGGGCCATCCCGTAGCGGGAGCCGATCAGCCGCAGGACCGGGCGCATGTCACCTCAATTCGGGGTACTCGCGGATTCCGCGCGTCGTACCGTCCGGGCCGGGACGCTGACGTCGCCGGAGTCCGGTCGGTACACGGTGTACGACGGTGGGCCGTCACCCACGTCCGGTTCGGTCCAGCGTTGGCCGGTGTCGCGTCGGCTGGGGCTCGACGCCGCCCGGGCGGCCTCCCGTGTGGCGGGTCCGCGCGCCGGGCCGGTCTCGGGGCGAGCCGCTGCCGGCGCGCCCGGATCCCCGGTCGACGGGCCCGGGCCGATCGCCACGGCCGACCGCGACGAGCCGGCGGTGACCACCGACTCGGTACGCGATTCCGGCCGTTGATCGGGGTGCCCGAAGATGCCCCGCCGACCGGGTTCGCGGGTACCGCCCTCCTCGACCAGCCGGAACACGGCCGCCTGCTGGACGTCGCGGAAGAACATCCGGTGCCAGCTACCGACCGAGGTGACCGCCCGCGACGAGTCCTTGCCGCCGAGCTGGGTGATCCGCCGGTACGGGCGCAGCAACAGCCAGCCGACCACGCCGGTGAGCCAGATCAGTACGACCTGCAGCCAGCCCGGCAGTGACGCGGTGCCCATCACCAGGTCCACCGCGAACAGGTACACGGCCGCGCCGGTACCGAAAATGATGATGTTGAATACGGCCGCGACCACCGCGTTGGCCAGCCGGCGCAGGCCGCTGCTGGCCGGGCGGAGCAGGCCGACCGTACCGAGGATCGGCGCGGCGATGACCGCCCACCGGAAGATCAGGAACCCGAGCAGGACCAGGATCGACGCCGTGATGTCGAACATCGCGAAGAACACCGACGCGAGGATCGAGATGAACCCGGCGCCGATCCGATCCATGCCCTGCGTGCCCTGGAGGTACTGGTACGCCTCGGGGTCGTCGGCCTTGATCTGCTCGGCGACCTTCATCCACCGCTGCTGCTTCTGGTCGATCAGGACCTGGCG
>JAVHWE010000580.1:0-3660 GCA_032160285.1 Micromonosporaceae bacterium
CCTCGGTCACCGCTTCGACGGGAGCCGAGACCCCGGTACCCGTTCCGGTCAGCTCGTCCGCCTCGGCATCGGCCGGATCCCGGCGCTCCGCCTTGTCGTCGGCCTCGTCGTCGTCGGCCTCGTCGTCCACGCCCTGTCGGGTGTCCTCGCCGGCGGCCAGCGCCTGGGCGGTCAACTCGGCCTCGTCGACCGGCGGCAGGTCGGCCGGGTCGATGTCGTCAACGTCCAGATCCGGCAGCGGCCGTACAACCGGGAAGTCGTCCTCGCGGTCGACGATCTCCGGCTCCCGCACGTCGGTGGCGAGCCGGTAGGCCCGCAGGGTGTACCCGACGCCGGCCGTCAGCGCGATCTCGACGGGCTGCACGCGGACGTCGGTCCAGAACGCGTCGGTCTCCGGCGATCGGACCGCCGTCGGCTCCTCGACGAAATCCTCGTCTAACTCGTCGTCGTCGACCTCGGTGTCCTCGTCGGCCTCCGCGCCGATGCCGTCGGCGAGCTCATCGTCGGCGAGTTCATCCCCGACAGGCTCGTCGTCAGCGAAATCCTCGTCGGTGACCGCTTGGTCGGTGACGGCTTCGGCCTGGGCGTCAGCGCTGGAATCGAACGCTTCCGCGGGTGCGTCGGCTGATTCTTTGGCGCTTCCAGTTCCCGACGGCTGGCGGGCCACGGCGACCTCCGTATCGCTTTGGTGCGCCGACCGACGCGACCGTCGCGACGGCCAGTCTTGCGCACAAACACCCTAGCCGTACCGCACCGCTTGTGCGGCACCCACACGCGCGCTGATCCAAAGCCCGAGGCTAGCTGCCCTTGGGATGCCAGACGGTCTTGGTCTCCAGGAACGCCGACATTCGGTCGATACCCTGCTCGGCGCCCCAGTCGGGCGGCGCCGACGGCCGCAGTACCCGCTTGAGGTTGTCGGCGGCGGCGATCTCGCACTCGGTCGCCAGGCCCGGGTCGGGCACTCCCGTCAGGTCGATGGCGTTGACATCGAGGTGGCTGGCCAGCCAGGGCACGATCTCCACGGCCCGGCCGGTGAGGAGGTTCACCACGCCGCCGGGTAGGTCCGCGGTGGCGAGCACCTCGGTAAGGGTGACCGCCGGCAGCGGCCGCTGCGCGCTGGCCAGCACAACCACCGTGTTCCCCGTCACGATGGCCGGTGCCACCGCGCTGACCAGACCCAGCAGCGCCGAGTCGGGCGGCGCGACGATCGCGACCACCCCGGTCGGCTCGGGTACCGAGAGGTTGAAGTACGCCCCGGCCACCGGGTTCGCGCTGCCGTGCACCTGGGCGATCTTGTCGGCCCAGCCCGCGTACCACACCCAGCGGTCGATCGCCGCGTCCACCTCGGCGGCGGCGCACCGGGCGCTGGCGGCGTCCCAGGCCCCCACCTCGGACGCGAACTGCGCCCGGCGTCCCTCCAGCAACTCGGCCACCCGGTACAGGATCTGACCCCGGTTGTACGCCGTCGCGCCGGCCCAGCCGCCGAACGCCGCCCGCGCCGCCCGTACCGCGTCCCGGGCGTCCTTACGGGAGGCGAGCGCCGCGTTGGCCAGGAACTGTCCGGACGCGGTGCGGACCGGGTACACCCGGCCGGATTCGCTGCGTGCGAACGCGCCGCCGATGTACAGCTTGTAGGTCTTGCGGACGGCCAGCCGCGCCGCCGCCGGACCCGACCCGTCCGTGCTCGCCCCGACCGGCCCGGCCGGCCGATCAGTGGTCAAGGTAGGCCGCCAGACCGTGCCGGCCACCCTCGCGGCCGTACCCGGATTCCTTGTATCCGCCGAACGGCGACGCCGGATCGAACCGGTTGAAGGTGTTGGCCCAGACGACACCGGCCCGGAGCCGGTCCGCGACGGCCAGGATCCGGGACCCCTTCTCGGTCCACACGCCGGCGGACAAGCCGTACGGCGTGTTGTTGGCCTTCTCGACGGCCTCGGCCGGGGTCCGGAACGTGAGCACGGACAGTACCGGGCCGAAGATCTCCTCGCGGGCGATCCGGTGCGCCTGGCTGACCCCGGTGAACAGGGTGGGCGCGAACCAGAAACCGCGCTCCGGCAGCGTGCATGGCACCGTCCACCGGTCGGCTCCCTCCTGCTCGCCGATGTCGGACAGGCGCCGGATGCGGGCCAGTTGGGCGGCCGAGTTGATCGCGCCGACGTCGGTGTTCTTGTCCAGCGGATCACCGACCCGCAGCAGCGACATCCGCCGTTTCAGCGCCGCCAGCAACTCCGTCGCGATCGACTCCTGTACCAGCAGCCGTGACCCGGCGCAGCAGACCTGGCCCTGGTTGAAGAAGATGCCGTTCACGATGCCCTCGACGGCCTGGTCGATCGGGGCGTCGTCGAAGACGATGTTGGCGGCCTTGCCGCCGAGTTCGAGGGTCAGCCGCTTGCCGGTACCGGCGACCGACCGCGCGATCTGCCGGCCGACGTCGGTGGAGCCGGTGAATGCGACCTTGTCGACGCCGGGGTGCTCCACCAGCAGCCGGCCGGTCTCGCCGGTACCGGTGACGATGTTGACGACTCCCGGCGGCAGGTCGGCCTGCTGGCAGATCTCGGCGAAGGCCAGCGCGGTCAGCGGGGTGGTCTCGGCCGGCTTCAGGACCACGGTGTTGCCGCAGGCCAGCGCCGGCGCGATCTTCCACGCCAGCATGAGCAGCGGGAAGTTCCACGGAATGACCTGCGCGGCCACCCCGAGCGGCCGCGGGTCGCCGCCGAAACCGCCACCCGGCCCCGCGTCACCGCCGGGCCGCGGGTCGCCGCCGGGCGGCTGGCCGACGAGCGCGTACCGCAGCTTGTCGGCCCAGCCGGCGTGGTAGAAGAAGTGCGCGGCGACCAGGGGCAGATCGACATCGCGGGATTCGCGGATCGGCTTGCCGTTGTCGATCGTCTCCAGTACCGCCAGTTCGCGGGCGCGTTCCTGCACGATCCGCGCGATCCGGTACAGGTACTTCGCCCGCTCCCGGCCCGGCATCGGGCCCCAGACCGTCTCGTACGCGCGGCGGGCGGCGGCCACCGCCCGGTCGACGTCGCCGGCCGACGCCGCGACGACCTCGGCGAGCACCTCCTCGGTGGCCGGGTCGACGGTCTTGAACTTCTCGCCGGATCCGTCGACGAACGAACCGTCCACAAACAACCCGTACGAGGCGCGGATGTCCACCACCGCCCGGGATTCGGGCGCCGGCGCGTACTCGAAGGCCATCGCGATCAGTCCAGCGTCACGTAGTCGGGGCCGGAGTACCGGCCGGTCGCCATCCGGGAACGCTGCATCAGCAGGTCGTTGAGCAGCGTCGAGGCGCCGAACCGGAACCGGTCCGGGTTCAGCCAGGCCTCACCGACCGTCTCGTTGACCAGTACCAGGTATGTGATCGCGTCTTTCGCGGTGCGGATGCCGCCGGCGGCCTTGACCCCGACGCCACGCCCGGTGGCGGCCGCGAAGTCGCGCACCGCCTCCAGCATGATCAGGGTCACCGGGGGAGTCGCGGCGGGTGCCACCTTGCCGGTGGAGGTCTTGATGAAGTCGGCCCCGGCGATCATCGCCAGCCAGGACGCGCGCCGGACGTTGTCGTAGGTCCCCAGTTCACCGGTCTCCAGGATGACCTTCAGGTGCGCGGCACCGCATGCCTCTTTGATCGCGACGATCTCCGAGTACACCTCCAGG
>JAVHWE010000057.1:0-4067 GCA_032160285.1 Micromonosporaceae bacterium
GCAGGCTCTGGCGCGAACGTGCGGACGAAGCTGTACGCCTTGCGTGTCATCGCGGCCTCCCATGGGCCGATCGTAGGAGCCCGCCATCACGTCGGTCAGGCGACCGTCTCCAGCAGCTCGGCGCGGAAGCGCCGGCTCACGGGTGCTCCGGTCATGATCGGCCGAAGTACCTCGCCGGAGCGCGCGAAAGAATCCGACTTCAGGTAGTCGGCAAATGACGCCTCGTCGTCCCACTCGTGGACCACGGTGACCACGGTCTCGTCCTCCCGGCAGGCGTAGACCCGGAAGGCAAGGTTGCCCGGCATGCCGCACACCTGGTCGCGCTCATGGTCGAGTTGGGAGACGGCAGCTGGGCGGTCGGTGGCGGCGGTTCTGAAGTCGAGGATGGCGATGAGCACAACGGACCTCCTGGATCGGGCGGCGGCTGCCGCAGGTGCGCTGTCTCGATCCTCGTGCGTGTCCGCCTGGCCGACCTCCGTCGGCCGGACGCGTTCACGCTCCCATCGGACAGGCCCGCTCGTCACCGGACATCAGGCCAACGGCGAGGACGGGACGCGCTGACCGGACCCCCTCGATCGGCTCAGCGGACACCGAACGACATCCGTTCCTCGGCGGATCCGAATACCTGAGCCAGCCCGGCCACCAGCACGGGCCGTGACGAGCCGACCCGTTTGTCAGCACACTGTGACAGCGGCATGTGGGTACACGGTCGCCGCACGAACCTCAATCCGAGGTTGGCACCCGGAACCGCAACTTGTCGCCGCGCTGATCTTCCAGAACGCCGCCGTTACGCTCGATCACCTTGCGCGAGGCAATGTTGTCGACGTCGCACGTCACCAGTGCCGACGTAAAGCCGAGGCTGCGTGCGACCGGTAGCGCCGCTCGCAACATCGCCGTGGCGTGGCCGCGGCGACGCGCCGAAGGCCGCACGTCGTAACCAATGTGACCGCCGACCTCGCGAAGCTGGGCAGTCAAGCGGTGCCGTACCGCGATCCGACCGAGGTACTCGTCCTCTTCCACCCACCACATCGTCGTCGAAGCCACGTAGCCATCAGGGCGGGGCGAGTCCTCCAAAGCCTGGGTCCGAAGCCACTGCACATAGCCGGCGAAGCCCTCCGGAGCAGAGGACCACGCGCGTCCGAACGCACGGATCTCGTCACCGATCATGGTGTTGTCTCCAATGCTGCCGCGTCCCTCACCGCGAAACTCCGCCATCGCGGCAAGGAAGGAGCGCCGTACGCGCACGATGGGCAACATCAGCTCCGCCATGCCGACATTGGTACCGACAAGGCGGAGCCGACGCATCCTCAATTCGGCAGATCCGGTAGTTGACCATGACGACCTACGAACATATTCGTAACGCAACGTATCCGTCAGGGATCCATCCGGCGCACACCATCGGGGTCACCGAACCTCTTCTCTGCGTCGGCGCATGTGGCCCGATCGCACCACGTCCGACGGTCGAGCCGTCCGCCCTCGCGTCCTGGACCGGGCAGCTAACTCGGCTGCGACCGCCACGCCAACCCGACACGTTCCGAACAGCGGGTCGTTCCGCCGCTTGCATGATCAGCTCGCCCCCCGTTTACCCCCCGAAAACCCCTGTCGGCGGGTGACAATCAGTGACAGCCGGTGATCACTTCAAGAGATGGCCTTTGCAGGTCAGTGCCCATTGTCGACAACCAACGACAACCGCCAGATCGTCACTCGGTAACAAGGGGTCGTGGGTTCGAATCCCGCTTGATCCGCTCCATCCGGACCGCGTGCCGGAATCCGTACCCGTTCATGACGGTCCTCTTCGGCGAGCTTGCGAGTCGAACGTGCGAGCACTGCCGCGATAGTCGGTGGCCTGTGAGGTGAGCCGGAAGAACGCGTCCTCCAGGCTGTCGTCGCCGGCGGCGAGTTCGGCGAGGGTCGTCTCGGCCAGCAGCCGGCCGCGGCCGATGACCACCAGCCGGTCGGCGGTCAGCGCCATCTCGGCGATCAGGTGGCTGGACACAAACACCGTCCGGACTTCGGCGGCGAGTCCGCGCAGCAGGTCCCGGATCCAGCGGATGCCCTCCGGATCCAGTCCGTTGACCGGCTCGTCGAGCAGGAAGACGCCCGGGTCGCCGAGCAGGGCCACGGCGATGCCGAGCCGCTGGCGCATGCCGAACGAGTACGTACCGGCGCGCCGCGTTGCCGCGTCGGACAGACCGACGATGCGCAGCACCTGCTCTACCCGGGAACAGGGGATGTCGTTGCTCGCGGCCAGTGCGGCCAGGTGCGCACGGGCGCTGCGGCCGGGATGGAACGCCCCGGCGTCGAGGAGCGCGCCGACCGTCTTCAACGGCCAGTTCAGGTCCGAGTACCGGACGCCGCCGATCAGTGCCTCGCCATGGTCCGGCGCATCCAGTCCGAGGATCATCCGCATGGTCGTCGACTTGCCGGATCCGTTCGGGCCGAGAAAGCCCGTCACCACCCCCGGTTGGACCCGGACGCTCAGCCCGTCTACGGCGACCCGGTCGCCGTAGCGTTTGGTCAGCTCACGTAGTTCGATCATACGGTCGACGCTAGGCAGCGCCGTCGGTGGTCGGAAGCCGGAAACCATCCGACTCCGCCTAGGGGTTTTCCGCCCCCACCGCGGTAGCCAGCGCAGATCGCAGGCTTGCCTGATCTGCGGCCAGCGCGCGGTCGACCTACCCATCGACGAGATCCGCGTGGTCTTCGGCCGTCGCGCTAACGATGTTCGCGGCGCACTCGACATACACCGCGCCCGGCTGGGCCGCCGGGTTGGATTGCCGCATGCCCTTTTCCACCGTGTCGGCGAGGATGAGACGCAGCGCCGTACGCCACAGGCGCCGCTACGGGTCAGCCGCTTGTTGGCTCGACCGTCGGGTGGCTGGTGAGTGGGGTGGGACCGGGAGTGGCGAGTTTGGCGCGGACGGTGTCGGCGTCGAGGTGGTCGAGGTCGTCGAGAATGGCGAGGGCCTGTCGGTAGGCGTCCTGGGCGGCGGTGTGGGCGCCGGCGGCGTGGTGGGTGTCGCCGAGGTGGGCGAGGGTTGTGGCTTCGTTGTAGCGGTCGCCGCTTTCGCGGGCCAGGATAAGGGCCTGCCGGTAACAGGCGAAGGCGCGGGCGTGCTGGCCGAGGTGATGGTGGGCGTAGCCGAGGCTCTCCCACGTGTGGGCCTGCATGGGACGGTCGTCGAGATCCTGAAGCAGGGTAAGAGCCTGCTGGCAGTAGGTGAGGGCCTGCCGGTGGTCGCCGAGCTGGGCGTGACACCAGCCGACGGCGTTGAGGGTCATGGCCTCCCCGGCCCGGTGGCCGGCGGCCCGGTACAGGTCGAGGGCGCGGCGGGCGTGGTCGAGCGCCTCGGCGGGGCGGCCCCGCCGCTCCCAAAGGACGGCCAGGGCGTAGCGGGTGCGGGCCTGCCCGACCTGGTCGCCCGTCCGGGCGCTCAGGTCGACGGCATGGCCGAGCTCGATGTGGGCGTCATCGAGGCGGCCCAGCGTGGTGTACGCGCCGGCGAGGATGCGGTGGGCGCGGGCCTGCGCCGTCGGGTCGGCCAACCGCCCGGCGGCGGCCACCGCGGCGCGCCCGGTGGCGGCCCAGTCACGCCATTGCCCCCGCCGGTCCAGGAAATTGCGCAGGGTCCAGGCCAGCTGCCAGGTGTGGGTGTCGAACCCGGTGGCGGCGGCCCGGTCGACGGCGGCCACCAGTACGGCATGTTCGGCGGTGAACCAGGCCAGGGCCTGCTGGTAGTCGACAGGATGTTCTGGGCTGACGCCGGGCTGGGGTGGGGTGACGGAGATCGGGTCCGCGCCCGGGGTCAGCAACCGCTCGGCGGCGTGGGCGGTATGCAGGTAATGGTCGAGGATGCGGTGGGCGGCGGCGTGACGCTGCTCGTCGGTGTTGATGGTGTGGGCCAGTTGGGTGGCGTAGACGCGCAGCAGGTCGTGCAACGTGTATCGGCCCGGGGTGTGTTCGTCGACCAGCTGGGCCGCCACCAGCCGATCCAGCAGCATCTTCGCCCGGTCGGAGGCCACGGCGGCCAGCGACGCCGCGGCCGGCACGCTCACGTCGGCACCGG
>JAVHWE010000078.1:0-9291 GCA_032160285.1 Micromonosporaceae bacterium
TGACGATCACTTCTGAGTACCGGGTGAAAGGTGTGCGTAACGGCCCGGACGGACTTGATGCCGGTACACACCGTCGCGCCCGGTGCCCGGCCGGGCCGGGCCGGAGCGGTGTGGTCCGGTCGATATGTGTCGTGCCTGTATGAGCGCTATTCGCTCCTGGAAAAGAATTCGAGTAATGCCTCGGCCACCGCGCCAGGGGCCTGCTCCGCCTGATGATGCTCGCTGTCGATGATGCGGTGGCGGAGTGGCCTGGCGAGCCAGGGAGCCCAGATCGCGGCGGGGTCCCCGTGGATATCCAGGTCGTCGTCAGCCGACTCCAGCAGCAGCGTTGGGCAACGGACTTGCCGTCCGGCCGCCCGGTCGGCGTCGTCGTGGTCTCGATCAATGCCCAAGCCGGCCCGGTAGTCCTCGCACATCCCGTGAACGACTGCCGGGTTGCGCAGTGCGGCCCAGACGTCGGCATGATTGCCCGCGCCCATCAGGGCGGGTTCCGGGGTGCGATACCACGCGTCCGGGTCGGCACAGATCACGCGTTCCGCCGGCTTGTCGGTCTGGCCGAGAAACCACCAGTGCCACCAGGCGCGGGCGAAGAGGGCGTCCGTGCGCTCGAGGTGCTCGATGACCGGAAGGCCGTCCATGACCACCAGGTGCGACACCAACTCGGGGTGGTCCATGGCCGTGCGGAAAGCGACCAGCGCTCCACGATCGTGGCCGACCACGGCGAACCGGTCATGACCAAGGTGATTCATCAACCGCACGACATCGCGGGCCATCGCCCGTTTGCTCGACTGCGCATGGCCCGGCGCATCCGGCGGCAACGTTGATCCGCCGTATCCGCGCAGGTCGGGGGCCACCACCAGGTGACGCTCAGCCAATCTCGGGGCGACCTCATGCCAGGTCGCGTGGGTCCGGGGATGGCCGTGTAGCAGCACGACGGGCTCTCCGGCGCCCCCGTACCTGACCCGTAGCGTGACCTCACCCAGGTGCACATGATCTAGACGGAAATCGTCGAACATCGACCACACGCTACGCGAGGAAAACCCGAGTTCTTCCCACCGCCGACTCGTGCTACTCGGCACGACCGACGCAATTGGTGTGACGTCCGTGACGCCCTATGGCGGGCGGTCGGCGGCATGAGCGCGCGTCGGCTCAGTCCGCGACAGGGCCCACCTGTCGGTCATGGCGACAATGCGAGCGGTCACCGCGTCTGGATCGACGAGTTGGTGCAGATGCTGGCCGGGGACATGGTCGACGTCCCAGCCACGTTCCCGGGACTCCTGCGCCATGCGGTCGTACGGTGGCCCGAACAACAGATACCCGCATGGCCGGTTGTCCCAGCCCTCAGGTACCGGAATCTGCTGCTCGTAGTAGCTCAACGGAAGGCGGGGCTGCTCGGCCGAGACCCTCAATCTGGTCTGCGGATCGGGGAACAGCAGCGCGACGTCGTCCTCGTCCCACCACGTCGTCCACTGCGGCAGCCGGCCCTCGGTCGCCTTGGTGCGCAGGAAGCTCAGCCGCTCGGCCGACGCGGCAGGCGTCGGCCCGGTACGAGACGGCAGGGTCGCGTCGACGAACAGGCACCCGGCGACCGGATTCCGAGCCGCGTGCACGATGACGGGAACGAGCAGGCCCGCGTTGCTGTGTGCGACCAGGAAAACCGGTTGGCTGTGCGGCAGACGGGAGACAGCATCGTTGACTTCGTCGGCGACGCGTGGCCAGAACGGCGGGTCCGCATCGGCCACGTCCAGCAACGATGGCACCACCGTCGCTGCACCCGAGGCGGTCAGCCTGGCTCCTACCGGAGCCCACGTCTGAGGTCCCAACAGCAGGCTGTGCACGAGTATGAACCCGGGATCCACCTCGCCGCCCTTCATGACCCGACTGCGGGCCGTCCCCGAGCCCAACACACCCCACGGCCGACGGGCCGTTCGGGGCGGACGAACAGTATCCGTTCGTCGGCATGTTCGCGAGCTGAGCGAGCGAGTTGCGTGACGCTCCGTAACGAGCTAATCGGCATGGGCGCGTACTGCCGTCCGCACTCGCTTGTCCGGTGGCATTCTGGGCTGGCTCGCGGCGAACTGGGGTCCAACGCCGATCAGCTGCCGTGGCAGGATCGGCGACGTGACAAGGACGATGCTGATTGCTGGCGCGAGCGGAGGTATTGGCTCTGCCGTGGCACGGGCGGCGGCCGAGTCTGGCTACCGGGTGATGGTTGCGGGAAGGCTCATCCTCGCGGACTTCATACGTCAGCCTTCAGACGGATCCGCGATCGGCAGGTCACGGCCCGCGGATGGCATTTTCGGCACCCACAAGGTCCGCCACCTGCATTCTCGGCAGGCGCACGGTGGTCGACGGCTGGCGCCTGCCCTGCCTACGCCTGAGGAACTGGCCGAGATCGAGCAGGCACTCGCCTGACCCGCGCGGCAGTTCCGCCCAGCCCGCTGCGCGGTCGGCGAGGTATTGAAATCGACTGGCGCGAAGGGAACGAGGACGCTAGCGTGCGCGTGTGAATCTTGAACGGGGGAGGACCGTGCTCGCCGCGCCGGTTCCACTCGATTCCGAACTTCAGGTCGCTTATGACGCCTACCTGGCAGAGCAGCCGGATTTGGCGCCGATGAGCGTCGAGATGCTGACGCGGATCCGCGCGGAGGTCGACGCCGAGGTGGCGGCGCTTGAGGATCTCAGCCGTGGCGGGCGTTTCATCGTCTCCCAGCCCTCGGTGCCCGGCCTGGACGGCGCACCCGAGATCCCGTTGCTGGTCTGCACGCCCGCCGGCGCGCCCGCATCGCGGCCGGTGCTCTACTACCTGCACGGTGGCGGCTTCTTCTGCAACGATCACCGCCTCGGGCTCGACCAGCAGCTGGAGACAGCCGAGCGGTTCGGGGCCACGCTGATCTCGGTCGGCTACCGGCTCGCGCCCGAGCACCCTTACCCCGCCCAGATCAACGACGCCTACGCTGGTCTGCTGTGGGCCGCCGACCACGCGGACGAACTCGGCATCGACCCGGAGCGCATCGTCGTCACGGGCAACAGTGCCGGCGGCGGCCTCAGCGCCGCGCTCGCCCTGACCGTGCGCGACAAGGGCGGCCCCCGCCTGCTCGGCCAGCTGCTGATGTGCCCCATGCTCGACGACCGCAACGACAGCGCCTCGGCCATGCAGATGGATGGAGTCGAGTTCTGGAATCGCAGCTTCAGCGGGTTCGGCTGGAGCTCGCTGCTCGGCGACGTCCGGGGCGGAGCGGACGTGCCGCAGTACGCTGCGCCGGCCCGGGCCACCGACCTGACCGGCCTGCCGCCCGCGTTCCTCGACGTCGGCTCCGCCGAGTGTCTGCGCGATGAGATCCTCGCCTACGCCGGCCGGATCTGGCAGGCCGGCGGCAAGGCCGAGCTGCACGTGTGGCCCGGCGGAATCCACGCCTTCGACCGGGAAGTACCCGAGGCGCGGATCAGCAAGGCCGCCGTTGCGGCGCGCCGCAACTGGCTGGAGCGCCTCCTCGCCACCGACTGACACGAGCCCCAGGAGAGTAGCCGTCCACGGGGATTGACTATTTCTCTCTTGCAGCGCGTTCGACCCTCACCCGTCCTCGATCGACGTAGCCCTCATGCGACCACGCGCAAGATCTTCTCCCAAATTTCTCCCACGGGTGCACCAGGAGACGATCAGGGCCGGTCTCCCAATTGCGGAAACCGGCCCTGATCTGATGTTTGGCTGGTCGGGGTGGCCGGATTCGAACCGACGACCTCTTCGTCCCGAACGAAGCGCGCTACCAAGCTGCGCTACACCCCGATCGTGCCGGGCAATACTAACCCATGCTGTCTGGTACCCGCCCCGGGGTATCAGGGCGTCGTCACGCCGGAACGGAGTTGGCGAGGAAGCCGGCGAGCTCCGACTCGTACCGGGCTGGATCGGCGTTCCAGGAGCGGGTGTGGCCGCCGCCCGAGGTTTCAATCAGGCGTACCAGGTCTGGGCGCAGCCGGGCGAACAGGCGGGTCGGGGCTGGATCCACGACCAGGTCGTCGCCGTCCAGAAAGATCAGCGTGGGTACGCGCAGCGAGCCGACGTGGCGGACCTGGTTGAGTTCGGCCAGGGTATGCCCGATGCGCTGTTCGATCAGGCGCATGGCGGCCCAGGCGAGCGGCGCCGGCAGGTTGCGGCGGCGCGCGGCCCGCCGCAGCGTCGCCGACCAGTCGAGCGCCGGGCAGTCCAGGATCAACGCGCGGACCAGGGCGGCCTCCTCGGACCGGCGCATCGTCATCAGCGCCGCGGACCCTCCCATGGACCATCCGTACAGGACGACGCCGGTGGCGCCGCGCGACCGCGCGTACCCGATGGCGGCGGCCACATCACGCCACTCGCCCGCGCCGAGGTGGTAGCGGCGGTCGCGGCTCGGCGGCGCACCCTCGTCGTTGCGGTACGTCACCACGAGGGTCGGTCGGCCGGCGGCCGCGATGGTGGGCAGAACCCGCAGCGCCTCGGTCCGCGAGCCGCCGCGGCCGTGCACCGCTATCACCCAGGTGGACGAACCGCCCGGTACCGCCGATGTGGAGCCCGCGACCAGCCATGCGGGTAGCGGGCCGCCCTCGCCGGGCACGGTGACCTCCTCGAAGTCGAGGCCGCGCGCGGTCAACGGGTCGCCGTCGAAGACAGCGCTGCTCACGTACCCTCGGATGCCTCGCTGCAGGGTGCCGCGGGTGACCTCCTCGACGGTGCGGACCACCGTGGTCCGGTGGGTAGCCAGCACCTTGCCGAGCCGGGCGTGACCGGCGAACCAGCCGAACCCGTACGGTACGTCGCGCTGGGTGTCATCGGTGCGCGGCAGGATCACCGACGAACCGTCGAAGCCCCTGACGTCCAGCGGGTACTCGCGTGGACGGGCGTCGAGCACCTGGTTGGCGAAGTACCATCCGGCGCTGACCGTGCTGGTCGGCACCAGCAGGGCCAGGCCGGCGATGCCGTACGCGGTCCGACGCGGCCAGCGTCTGGAGGTGGGCGGGACCAGGTCGGTACTCATCGTGGGATCAGCGTAAGCACCGTCGCCTCCGGTGGGCAGGAGAACCGGACCGGCGCGGTCGGGTGGGTGCCCAGCCCCGCCGACACGTGCAGCATCGCGTCGTGACCGGGCCAGCGGTGCAGGCCCTTGGCCATCCGGCGGTCCAGGCCACAGTTGGTGAGGAGGGCGCCGACGAAGGGTACGGCGACCTGGCCGCCGTGGGTGTGCCCGGCGAGAATGAGGTCGAACCCGTCGGACGCCATCGCGTTGAGGACCGCCGGCTCCGGCGTGTGCGTCACCGCCAGGCGCAGGTCGGCGGTGGGGTCGGCCGGGCCGGCGACGGCCGGATAGTCGTCGCGTCCGACGTGGGGGTCGTCCACCCCGACAAGCTCGATAACGCGGCCACCGGCCTTGATGGCGGTACGCCGGTTGTTGAGGTCCTGCCAGCCCGCCCCGGTGAAGGCGTCCCGCAACTCCTCGGCGGGCAACGCGACGCCCTGCGCGTGCTCGCGGTTGCTCCGGAAGTACCCGAAGGGGTTCTTCAGCACCGGGCCGTGGTAGTCGTTGGAGCCGAAGACGAACGCGCCCGGCCGCTCGAGCAGCGGGCCCATGGCTCGCACCACCGCCGGTACCGCGTCGATGTGGGCCATGTTGTCGCCGGTCACCACGACCAGGTCGGGGTCGGTACCGGCCAACTCGGCGACCCACCGCTGCTTGCGGTGCTGGCCGGGGGTCAGGTGCAGATCTGACAGGTGCAGGATCCGCAGCGGCTCCGCCTCCGGGGCGAGCACTCCGACGTCGACGCGGCGCAGCGTGAACAGGTTGCGCTCGACGAGCGAGGCATACGCGAGGGTCGCGGCGCCGAAGACGGCGGTACCGGCGACGACGCGGCGGACGGTGGATCGCTTGGCCATGCCTGCCAGGGTATAGCGACGCGATCCGCGGGCGGGTTCGGTACCTTGTCAGGTCATGACGCTGAAGTCCCGACTCGAAGACGACATGCGCGCCGCGATGAAGGCCCGTGACGAGCTACTGACGTCCACATTGCGGATGGCGGTCGCGGCCGTCCGCAACGCCGAGGTGGCCGGCCGGTCGGCCCGGGAACTGACGGACGACGAGGTGCTCGCGGTACTCGCCAGGGAGGCGAAGAAGCGCCGGGAGGCGGCGACCGCGTTCGGCGACGCCGGCCGCGCGGCGCAGGCCGAGCGGGAGCGTCTCGAGGAGGACATCCTGACCCGGTACCTGCCGTCGCAACTGTCCGATGAGGAGCTTTCCGGCATCGTCGCGGGCGCGTTGTCCGAGGGGAGTTTCGTGGGCGCCGCGAGCATGGGGCCGGCGATGAAAGCGGCCCGGGACGCGGTCGCCGGCCGCGCCGACGGCGGCCGGGTGGCTGCCGAGGTACGCCATCAGCTGGCGCTGCGCGGCTAACCCGTCTGGTTCTGACAGAGGAAGGGGAAGCGGTCGCAGATTCGATTGTCGGGCGGGCCGACGCCGGGTTGGCCGCCCCCTTGGCCGCGTCCGCCTCCCTGGCCGGGATCGGGGTTGCCGGGGCCCTTGCTGATCACGATCGTGACGAAACCGTTGCGGCTGGTCTCGCCGGTCGGTGCGGTTGTCGCGACGGTACCGGCGGCGCATTCGGACGCGATCGGGTCCCGATCGACGGCCACCTGGAAGCCCGCACCGCGCAGCGCCCTGGTCGCGTCGTCCACCGATCGGCATTTCACGTTGGGTATGCCGGCCCGCTTGCCCAGGGCCAGATCCTTGGGTGGTGCGACGAAGTTGACGGATGGCTTTCCGGACATCGCATCCCGAAGCCCGTACTCGACCGCCTTGTTGACCACCTGGTGGGGGTCGCCGAGGTCGCGCTCGAGCCGGTTGGTGAGCGGTGTGTCGGGATCGGCGACGATACCGCCCATCGCGATCTGCTTCGTCGTGATCACCAGCGCGGCGGTCTTGTTCCCGTCGGTCGTGCCGGTCTTGCCGGCCACCGGGTGCGCCACGATGTTGTGCACGTCGGCGGCGGTAGCGCCGTCGCAGCGGCCGAACGCCGACTGATCGCCGAGGGGGCACCTCGCGGCGTCCATCGCGGCCCGGGCGACCTCGGGCGCCACGGCCTGATGGCAGTTGGGCTTGGCGGCGTCGAGTTCGTTGCCGTTGGAGTCGAGGATCTTGCTGACCGGTATCGGCGCGCAGTAGTTGCCGTCCGCGGCCAGCGTGGCGTAGGCGTTAGCCACGTCGAGCGGCGTCGTCGAGCTCACGCCGAGGGTGAACGGCCCCCAGGACGAGGTCAACGCGGGGTTGTTCGCGAACTCGTAGTCGCTCGGGTGATCGGGGTCGGTACCGTGCGCGCGGAACTGGATGCCCAGCCGCTTGGCCACATCGACGGCCTTGTCCGAACCCACCTGCTCCTGCAGCGGTACGAAGAAGGTGTTGACCGAACGTCCGAAGCCGGACCACATGTTGCGGACGCCGTTCATGAAGCTCGGGTTCGCGTTGACCGGGCAGTAGAAACTCGTACCGGGGCAGGCAGCGTCGCTGTCCTTCTCCACCGCGTACTTCGACTTGTAGGGGGACACCGCGTTGATGGTGTAGTCCAGCGGCAGGCCCTTCTCGAGCGCCGCCACCATGGTGAAGATTTTGAACGTCGAACCGGCCTGGTAGCCCACGATGTCGCCGCCGCCGGTGATGAGCGGCGCGGTCGTGTTGGGGTAGTTGCCCTTCTGGCCGGGCTTGCGGGGGTTGGTGTTGGGCCCGTTGGCGGTCTGGTCATTGCTGAAGACACGGTTGGTCGCCAGGCCCATCACCTCGCCGGTGCCGGGCTTGACGGCCGCGACCATCAGCGCGTACGGGCTGCCGACGTGGAGGTACTTGTTGACGTTCTTGTTCATCGCGGTCTGCGTGTTGACGTCGAGCGAGCTAATGATCTTGTATCCACCGCCCTTCAGCTTGCTCTCCCGCTCGTACGCGTCGGCGCCGAACGCGGGGTTGGCCAGCCACCAGCGGTACAGGTAGTCGCAGAAGAAGCCGGCACCGATGTCGGCGCGGGGCATGGAGGCGCAACCCTCCGGGGAGCGCTGGCCGACGATCTTCAGCTCGGCCGCCTTGGCCTCGTCGGCCTGCTGCTGGCTGATGTACTTGAGGGTGACCATCTGGCGCAGCACGTACTCACGGCGGTCGAGCGCGGCCTTGCGCTTGGCCGGATCCGGGTCGGCCGGATCGAACGAGCTGGGCGCCTTCACCAGGCCGGCCAGGAGCGCGGCCTCGGGCAGGGTGAGGTCCTTGGGGTCCTTGCCGAAGTAGACCTGGCTGGCCGCGAAGATGCCGTAGGCGCCGTGGCCGAAGCTCGAGATGTTGAGGTACCGATCGAGGATCTCCTGCTTGTTGTACTTCTTCTCGATCGCCAGGGCGAACTTCATCTCGCGCAGCTTGCGGGCCGGCGTCTGCTCGGTGGCGGCGACGATCTCCTCGTTGGTCTTCGCCGAGTAGGCGAGCGCCTGCCGGACGTACTGCATGGTGAGTGTCGACGCGCCCTGGGAGACCTCGCCGTTGGAGTTGCGGTTGGCCACCATGGCGCGGGCCACGCCCTTCATGTCCACGCCGTGGTGCTCGTAGAACCGCGAGTCCTCGGCGGCGACGATCGCCTGCTGCATCACCGGAGCGATGTCGGTGATCTGTACGTTGCGGCGGTTCTCGTCGAAGAGCATGGCGAGCAGCGTGGTGGCGTCCGAGGCGTAGACGTACGAGATCTGCGGTGTAGGCAGCTCGATCAACTGCGTCGGTAGCTGGTCGAACGCGTCCGCGCTGGCCTTGGCCGCGAGGCCGGACAGGGCCACCACGGGGAAGGCCGCCGCGGCGACCACGATCCCGGCGAGCAGCCCGCAGATGAGCAACGACGCCGTGTTCGTGAACACACCATGGTCACGCTTGCGCATCCAGGTCACCGCAACAGGGTACGCGACAGTGCCACGAACCGCGTCCTGGCCGCCAGCGGCTGGTCCAGGACGTCGGATCCGCCGTTGCCGGTGATCCTTTCCCCGACTGATTGTCGCCTGGCCGGCACGGCTGCGCGGCCGTTTCGCTCAACCTGGCCGGGAGCGGTGTGCCCAGCCGGTACACAAAGTTCTTTTTGGGTAGTTTCGTCCTACGGCGGAGGATATAAAAAACCTGGTAAAGCAGCGTTGCGTAATCAGGCAACTACAGAGCATGATGGCGGCGGAACAAAGGTAATCCCTCCTGTTATGGCGGGAAGGCCTGTTCTGCCCGTACCGCACGGTTGGCGATTGATGCCGGATTGCCGGAC
>JAVHWE010000131.1:0-8300 GCA_032160285.1 Micromonosporaceae bacterium
CTCGTCATGTCCACACTGGACGTCGTGGCGTACGCCGGGGAACAGGTCGGCGGCGACACACCCGTCCGGCCGGCCAACTTCCTCGACATCGGCGGCGGCGCCAGCGCCCAGGTGATGGCCGACGGCCTGGAGATCGTGCTGTCCGACCCGGCGGTGAAGAGCGTGTTCGTCAACGTTTTCGGCGGCATCACCGCCTGCGACGCCGTCGCCAACGGCATCGTGCAGGCGCTGGCCCTGCTCGGCGAGCGCGGCGAGGCGGTCCGCAAGCCGCTGGTCGTACGGTTGGATGGCAACAACGCCGACGAGGGGCGACGCATCCTCGACGCGGCGGCCAACCCGTTGATCGAACGGGTGGACACGATGGACGGTGCGGCCAGGCGCGCGGCCGAACTCGCCGTCGCCGGACCGAAACTCTGAGGGGCGTTGACATGGCTATCTGGCTCACCGAGCACTCCAAGGTCATCGTCGCCGGGATGACCGGCGCGGAGGGCGCGAAGCACACCCGCCGCATGCTCGCCGCCGGTACCCGGGTGGTCGGCGGCACCAACCCGCGCAAGGCCGGCCAGCAGGTCGACTTCGACGGTACGAAGGTGCCGGTGTTCGCGACCGTGGCCGAGGCGATGGCCGACACCGGCGCGGACACCACGGTCGTGTTCGTGCCGCCGGCCGCGATCCGGGGCGCGGTGGTCGAGGCGATCGACGCCGGTATCGCGCTCGCCGTCGTGATCACCGAGGGCATTCCGGTCCACGACACCGCCGCCATCTGGGCGCACGCGAACGCCACCGGCAACCGGACCCGGATCATCGGCCCCAACTGCCCGGGCATCGCCAGCCCCGGCAAGTCCAATGCCGGCATCATCCCGGCCGACATCGCCGGTCCCGGCCGGATCGGTCTGGTGAGCAAGTCCGGCACACTGACCTACCAGATGATGTACGAGCTGCGCGACATCGGCTTCTCCACCGCGGTCGGTATCGGCGGCGACCCGGTTATCGGTACCACCCACATCGATGCGCTCGCCGCGTTCTCCGACGATCCGGAGACCGACGCGATCGTGATGATCGGCGAGATCGGCGGCGATGCCGAGGAGCGCGCGGCCGACTTCATCAAGACCAACGTGACCAAGCCCGTCGTCGGGTACATCGCCGGCTTCACCGCACCGCCCGGCAAGACGATGGGGCACGCCGGCGCGATCATTTCCGGCTCCTCGGGTACCGCCGAGGCGAAGAAGGTCGCGCTGGAGGCGGCCGGCGTACGGGTCGGCAAGACCCCCAGCGAGACCGCCGGACTGATGCGCGAGGTCATGAAGAGCCGGTAAATGCGAGGGTCGGTGACCGGCCGGTCGCCGACGACCGGCCGCTCGCGTTTGGCAGAGTGGACGTCGATGCCTACCACCCCGCACGAAGCGACCGACGCGGGTCCCGCGCGCGACCGGCCGGTGTCGGCGGTACCGGCGCAGCGCGGCGCCCGGGGTACCGCCCGCCCCGTCGCCTTCCGGCGGGCGCCGGTGGCGCTGGCCGCGGGCGTCACCACGCTGTGGGCCGCGGTGGTGTCGCTCGCCCCGGTCGTCACCGTCGTCGTGCTCGCGCACCTGATCACTGGCGCGGGTGCGCCGGTCGGTCAGGTACTGCGGGTCGCGCTGGCGGGCTGGCTGCTCGCCCACGGCGTCGACCTGCACACGCCCACCGGGCCGCTCGGGCTCGCGCCGCTGGCGTTTACCCTGCTCGCCGCGTGGCGGGTGGCACGCGCGGGGGTACACACCACCCGGGCGATCGGTGGCCGCCGTCGCGGCTCGCCGCGTCTGGCGGTGCTCGCCGCGACGGCTGTCGGTGTGGGCTACGGACTGCTCGGGGCCGCCGTCGCCCGGCTCGCCGCACTGCCCGGGCTGACCGCCCCGGTGGCCACCGCCGGGCTGACCCTGGCCGGGTTCGGCTTCATCGCGGCAATGGCCGGCGCGATTGTCGAGAGTGGCCTACCCGCGAAGCTGGCCCGCCGCACGCCGATACCCCTGCGCGACGCCACCCGGACCGGTGTGGTCGCCGCGCTGCTGGTGCTCGGCGCGGGTGCGGCGGCGGCCGGTACGTCGTTGGCCCTCAACGGCGGGGCGGCCAGCCGGATCCTGGCGGCATACCACGCCGGGGCCACCGGCCAGGCCGGGCTCACCCTGATCTGCCTGGTGTACGGGCCGAACCTGGCCGTCTGGGCCGCGAGTTACCTGATCGGTCCGGGCTTCATGGTCGGCGCCGGTACCATGGTCAGCTTCTCCCGGGTCTCGCTCGACGCGGTGCCCGCCGTTCCGGTGCTGGCCGCGGTGCCGGCGCGGCCGGCCGCCGGCTGGGCCGCGCTGCTGCTCGCCGTGCCGCTCGCCGCCGGCATGGCGGCCGGCTGCCTGCTGGCCCGACGCCGCCTGCGGGCGGAAGGCAGGGCCGAATGGTCAGCGGCCGTGCCGGTCGCACCGTCGGCTGGTGCGCCACCCCCCGCTACGGCGGACGTACCGTCGGCGGGTTGGCTGCCGCTGCTGGGCGCGGCGGTGCTCGCCGGGCCGGTCGCCGGTATCGCGCTGGCGGCCGTGGCGTCGGCGTCGGCGGGGCCGCTCGGTGGTGGCCACCTCGCGGAGGTCGGCCCGCACCCGTGGCCGCTGGCCGGCGTCGCCGCCGGTCTGGTGGCGGTGGGCGCCGTGGTCGGGGTGGCAGCGACGAGGGCGCTGACCGGGGTCCGGCGCAAGAGGGCGTAACAGTGCGACGGCGCACCCGTCGAGGGCGCTCGGCACTGGATACGTACGGTGGGGCTTAGCGCGTGGCGAGGTAGTACATCGTGACGGCGAATACCAGGCCTACGATCGACGCGATGATCGCGACGATGCCGAGGGTGGTCTGCTTGCCCGCCTTCCTCGCCTCGTTCATCGACAGGACGCCGAATACGACGCCGAGCGGCCAGCAGGTGAGCAGGCCGATCACGATGCCCATCGTGCCCCAGAGCGTCGTCCGGTCGCTGCGTGCCGGTGTAGCCGGCGGTGGATATGGCGCGGTCACATGGTCCTCCCGAGGGGTGTTCGGGATGATCGTGGCTGCTGACGGTGCGACGGTCAACCCTGTGATCGGGCGGCGGTCAGGGGGCCGTCAGGTTGCCGATGTTGACCACCCCGAGCACCCCGCTGATGATCGAGAGGATGATCCCGACCGCACCGCAGATCACGCCCGCCAATGCCTGGCCCCGGTTGGTCGCCTGGCCCGCCGCCACCCGGCGGAGACCGATGCCGCCTAGGACCACGCCGGCCCCGCCGGTGAGCAGGCCGATGATGGCGCAGCAGGCGACCGGGATCGAGACGATGCCGAGGATCATGCCGATGAGGCCGCGTGTGTTGTCCGGCTGCGGCGGTGCGCCGGGCGGGCCGTAGCCGGACATCGGGTACTGCCCTGGCGGGTAGCCGTACGGCTGCTGCGGGTGCTGGGCGTAGGGGTCGCCGTACGGCGGCGGCTGGGGTTGGGCGTAGGGGTCGCCGTACGGCGGCGGCTGTGGTTGGGCGTAGGGGTCGCCGTACGGCGGGGGCTGTGGTTGGGCGTACGGATCCGGTGTCGGCGGCTGCTGGGCCGGGTCCGGTGGCGGCTGCTGTGGCGGCGGGTACTGCGGTTGGGCGTACGGGTCGGTGTAGGGCGGTTGCTGTCCGTACGGGTCCTGGCCGGATCCGGGATAGCCAGGCTGCATGACGATCGCTCCTTGGTCGGGGGGCGTCCCGTGGGGTGCCGGGTGGGGGGCGTGCGTGTGGGTACAAACTATCGCTGAGCATCCGGGATACCCCGACAACCGGGGTCTCCGGTCTCGGCGGGCTGGGCGCGGCGTTAGGGTGTCTCGCCGGGAGGTTCCGGCGGGAACGGCTAATAGGGGAGCAGTCGTGACGAAACGGCGTCCACCGGCTCGACTGCTCGTGCTGGTATCCGGTTCGGGCACCAATCTGCAGGCGCTGCTCGATGCCGGTGACGACCCCGCGTACGGTGCGGTTGTCGTCGCTGTCGGTGCCGACCGCGACGGCATCGCGGCGCTGGACCGGGCGGCCGATCGCGGCATCCACACCTTCGTCACCCGGGTGACCGACTTTCCCACCCGCGCGGATTGGGACGCGGCCCTGACCGGACAGTGCGCCCGCCACGCCCCCGACCTGGTCGTGTCGGCGGGCTTCCGGAAGCTGGTCGGGCCACACTTTCTGGCCGAGTTCGGCGGCCGCTACGTCAACACGCACAACGCCCTGCTGCCGGCGTTCCCCGGCATCCACGGCCCCCGCGACGCCCTCGCGTACGGGGTGAAGGTCGCCGGTGCGACCCTGCACCTCGTCGACGGCGGCGTGGACACCGGGCCGATCATCGCCCAGATCACCGTGCCGGTGCTGGACGGCGACGATGAGACCTCGCTCACCGAGCGCATCAAGGAAGCCGAGCGGCGCCAACTCGTGTCGGGCGTGGGCCGTATGGTTCGGGAGGGCTGGACCGTCAACGGAAGAAGGGTCACGATCCCGTGAGCAGCGACGACAAGCGGCGGCCGATCACCCGGGCGCTGATCAGCGTGTACGACAAGACCGGGCTCGACGAGCTGGCCCGGGCATTGACCGACGCCGGGGTGGCGCTCGTGTCCACCGGTTCGACGGCCGACCGGATCGCCGCCGCCGGTGTCGCGGTCACCCGGGTCGAGGAGCTGACCGGCTTCCCGGAGTGCCTGGACGGCCGGGTCAAGACGCTGCACCCGCGCGTACACGCCGGGCTGCTGGCCGACCTGCGCCTGGACTCACACGAGGCGCAGCTCGCCGAACTCGGCGTCGAGCCGTTCGACCTGCTGGTCAGCAACCTGTACCCGTTCTACGAGACGGTCGCCGGCGGAGCCGACGTCGAGGCCTGCGTCGAGCAGATCGACATCGGCGGCCCGGCGATGGTGCGCGCCGCCGCCAAGAACCACGCCAGTGTCGCCGTGGTGACCACGCCGTCGGCGTATCCGCTGATCGTGGCGGCGCTCGACGACGGCGGGTTCACCCTCGACCAGCGCCGCCGGCTCGCGGCCCGCGCCTTCGCCGACATCGCCGAGTACGACGTGGCCGTGGCCGACTGGACCGCGGCGGAGCTGGCCCCGCCGGAGGGCGGGCTCTGGCCCGAGTTCGCCGGCCAGGCACTGCGGCGTTCGGCCTTCCTGCGGTACGGCGAGAACCCGCACCAGCCCGCCGCGCTCTACGCCGACCCGGACGTGCCGGCCGGGCTGGCCCAGGCCCGGCAGCTCGGGGGCAAGGAGATGTCCTACAACAACTACGTCGACGCCGACGCCGCCTGGCGGGCCGCGCACGACTTCACCGATCCGTGTGTGGCGATCGTCAAGCACGCCAACCCGTGCGGCATCGCGCTCGGTACCGACATCGCGCAGGCACACCGCAAGGCCCACGCCTGCGACCCGACCTCGGCGTTCGGTGGCGTCATCGCGACCAACACGCCGGTCAGCGTGGCCCTGGCCGAGCAGCTCGCCGACATCTTCACCGAGGTGATCGTCGCTCCCGCGTTCGAACCCGGCGCGGCCGAGCTGCTCACCCGCAAGAAGAACCTGCGGGTCCTGGTGGCGCCCGACTGGCGGCCGGCGCCGGTGGAGTTCCGCCAGGTCTCCGGCGGCGTGCTGGTACAGGTGGCGGACCGGGTCGACGCGCCCGGCGACGACGTGTCGGCCTGGCGGCTGGCGGCCGGTGACCCGGCGACCGAGGAGACCCTCGCCGACCTCGCCTTCGCCTGGCGGGCCGTCCGGGCGGTGAAGTCCAACGCCATTCTGCTCGCCGCCGACACCGCCACGGTCGGGGTCGGGATGGGGCAGGTCAACAGGGTCGACTCGGCCCGGTTGGCGGTCGCCCGGGCCGGCGACCGCGCGGCCGGTTCGGTGGCCGCGAGCGATGCGTACTTCCCCTTCGCGGACGGGTTCAACGTGCTGGTCTCCGCCGGCGTGCGGGCCGTCGTCCAGCCGGGCGGGTCGATCCGCGACGAGGAGGTCATCGCCGCCGCGAAGGCCGCCGGCATCCCGATGTACCTCACCGGCACCCGCCACTTCTTCCACTGAACCCCGAACCTGAACCCCGAACCGATCGGAGCTGACAGTCATGGGCAAGAAGGTCACCGTTGTCGGAGCCGGCTTCTACGGCTCGACGACCGCGCAGCGCCTCGCCGAGTACGACATCTTCGACACCGTGGTGCTCACCGACATCATTGACGGCAAGCCGGAGGGGCTGGCCCTGGACATGGGGCAGGCCAGGCCGATCGAGGGCTTCGAGACGCGCGTCGTGGGCCAGACCACCGGGCCGGCCGGCGAGGGGTACGAGGTGATCGAGGGCTCCGACGTCGTCGTGGTCACCGCCGGGCTGGCCCGCAAGCCGGGCATGAGCCGGATGGATCTGCTGGAGGTCAACGCCAAGATCGTCCGCCAGGTCGCGGAGAACGTCGCGAAGTACGCGCCGAACGCGGTCGTGATCGTGGTCAGCAACCCGGTCGACGAGATGACCGCGCTGGCGCAGCTCGCCACCGGGTTCCCGCGCCACCGGGTGTTCGGTCAGGCCGGGGTCCTCGACACCGCCCGGTTCACCACGTTCGTGGCCGAGGCCGCCGGCGTACCGGTCCGCGACGTGACCGCGCTGACCCTGGGTTCGCACGGCGACACCATGGTGCCGGTTCCGTCGCAGTGCACGGTCGGCGGCAAGCCGCTGTCGGAGGTTCTGGCGGCGGAGACGATCGACGCGCTGGTCGACCGTACCCGCAAGGGCGGCGCCGAGATCGTCGGCCTGCTCAAGACCGGCTCGGCGTACTACGCGCCGTCGGCCGCCGCCGCCCGGATGGCCAGGGCCGTGGTGTCGGACTCCGGCGAGGTCATGCCGGTGTGCGCCTGGGTCGACGGCGAGTACGGCATCTCCGGCGTGTACCTCGGGGTCCAGGCCGAGATCGGTGCCACCGGCATCCAGCGGGTGGTCGAGGCCAACCTGACCGACGACGAGAAGGCCGCTCTCCACCAGGCCGCCGAAGCGGTACGGGCGAAACAGGCGGACGTCGCCCACCTGTAGGCCGAGACCTTGGATAGTTCAGATGGCACAACTGTCCAAGATCTCGACGTTGCGTCTGGGTTACAGTACGGTCGTACTGGTTTGTTAGGGAGAGGGCGGGTCGGTGGCGAAGATCAAGGTTGAGAATCCGGTTGTCGAGCTTGATGGCGACGAGATGACCCGGATCATCTGGAAACAGATCCGCGACCAGTTGATCCTGCCGTACCTCGATATCGAGCTGGCCTACCACGACCTGTCGGTGGAGCACCGCGACGCCACCGACGACCAGGTCACCGTCGACGCGGCGAACGCGATCAAGCGGTACGGGGTCGGCGTCAAGTGCGCGACCATCACCCCGGACGAGGCACGCGTCCAGGAGTTCGGCCTCAAGAAGATGTGGCGCTCGCCCAACGGCACGATCCGCAACATCCTCGGCGGGGTCGTGTTCCGCGAGCCGATCATCATGGCCAACGTGCCCCGCCTGGTGCCGGGCTGGACCCAGCCGATCGTGATCGGCCGGCACGCGCACGGCGACCAGTACAAGGCGACCGACTTCGTGGTGCCAGGCCCGGGCCGGCTCACCATCACCTTCACCCCCGAGGACGGCTCGGCGCCGATGGAGTTCACCGTCGCCGACTTCCCCGGCGGTGGGGTCGCGATGGGCATGTACAACTTCGACGACTCGATCCGGGACTTCGCGCGGGCGTCGATGCGCTACGGCCTGGCGCGCAACTACCCGGTGTACCTGTCGACGAAGAACACCATCCTCAAGGCCTACGACGGGCGCTTCAAGGACCTGTTCGCCGAGGTGTTCGAGGCCGAGTTCGCCGACGACTTCGCCAAGGCCGGCCTCACGTACGAACACCGGCTCATCGACGACATGGTCGCCGCCGCCCTGAAGTGGGCGGGCGGGTTCGTGTGGGCCTGCAAGAACTACGACGGTGACGTGCAGTCGGACACGGTCGCGCAGGGCTTCGGATCGCTCGGCCTGATGACGTCGGTCCTGATGACGCCGGACGGCCGCACGGTCGAAGCCGAGGCCGCCCACGGTACGGTCACCCGCCACTACCGGCAGTGGCAGAAGGGCGAAAAGACCTCGACCAACCCGATCGCCTCGATCTTCGCCTGGACGCGCGGCCTGGCGCACCGCGGAAAACTCGACGGTACGCCGGCGGTCACCGCCGGCGTACCGTCGAGTTTTCCGCGGTGCGCGAGGCCGCGCGTCCAGGCGAAGATCGAGGCGATCGGGTTGGTCGA
>JAVHWE010000132.1:0-6061 GCA_032160285.1 Micromonosporaceae bacterium
CCGTCGAGCACGTCGACCTCGGGCCGGGCCAGCGTCGGCATGAACCCCTGCACGAACGCGCTGTAGGTCTCGTTGATCAGCCGCTGCGACTCGGCGGCGATCGTGCCGAACACCAGCGAGCTCTTGCCCGAGCCGGACACCCCGGTGAACACCGTCAGCCGACGCTTCGGGAGCTCGACGTTGACGTCCTTGAGGTTGTTCACGCGCGCGCCCTGCACGCGGATCAGATCGTGGGTATCGGCGACGTGCCGGTCCGACCTGGTGGCCTTGCTCATCGTGTCTCCATCTGTACCGCGGTCGCCGGACGGCTCAACCCAGTTGCTGGATGCGGACCAGGTTGCCGGCGGGATCGCGGAAGGCGCAGTCGCGGACCCCGTACGGTTGGTCGGTCGGCTCCTGGACCACGTCGACGTCGCTGGCCTGCAGCCGTTCGAAGGTGCCGTCGAGGTCCTTGGTGGCCAGGACGATGATGGCGTAGGTTCCCTTGGCCATCATCTCGGTGATGGTGCGGCGCTCGTCGTCGGTGATGCCGGGGTCGACGGCCGGCGGATGCAGGACGATGGACGTGCCAGGCTGGCCGGCGGGGCCGACGGAGATCCAGCGCATTTTGCCCCGTCCGACATCGTTGCGGACCTCGAAGCCGAGGGTGTCGCGGTAGAAGGCCAGGGAGGCGTCCGGGTCGTCGTGCGGGAGGAAGGTGCTGTGAATGATGATGTCCATGGCGCTCAGGCTAGTTGCGGTTCGGTGACCCCCGCTTCTCGATTCCTGATCGGTCTCGTCACCTGTTTCGTGACGCACGACGCCATCTCCTCCGTCGCGCGGGCCGGCTGGACCCGGTACGTGCTGGGCGGCATCCCGACCAGGTCTGTGAAGCGACTGCTGAAACTGCCCAGCGAGCTGCAGCCGACCGCGAAACAGACGTCGGTGACGCTGAGGTCACCACGGCGTAGCAGCGCCATCGCGCGCTCGATCCGCCGCGTCATGAGGTAACTGTAGGGCGACTCGCCGTAGGCGAGCCGGAACTCGCGGCTCAGGTGCCCGGCCGACACGTGCGCACCGCGGGCGAGCGCCTCGACGTCCAGCGGCCGCGCGTACTCGCGGTCGATCCGGTCGCGGACGCGGCGCAGCCGCACGAGGTCACGCAGGTGCTGCGCCGCGGCGGGTCTACTGGTCACCCGCGAAATTGTGCCACGATCATGGCGCCGCAGGTCGCGGCGTAGGCCGGGACTGTGACGGTGAGCACTGCTGGTGGCTGCGGGCCGGGGTGAAGTGGTGCATACCGACCCGGGTGAGCGACCGCTGCCCATATTGTCGACACCGTGCCGCGGTACTCCCGTCATCAACCGTCCCGGCCGGCCCGCCCCGCCCCGGCGGCCCGTCCGGCGACCCCCGCCGACTCGCTCGCCGAGTTGCTGGCGGGCAACCGGCGCTTCGTCACCGGTACCCGGATCCACCCCAATCAGGATGCCGAACACCGGGCCGCGCTGGCCGTCGCCCAGCGGCCGTTCGCCGTCGTCTTCGGATGCTCCGACTCCCGCCTCGCCGCGGAGATCATCTTTGACCGGGGACTGGGAGATCTGTTCGTCGTCCGTACCGCCGGACACATCCTGGGCGCGGAGGTGCTCGCCAGCATCGAGTACGGGGTGGTCACGCTCGGCGCGCCGCTGGTGGTCGTCCTCGGCCACGATTCGTGCGGCGCGATCCAGGCAGCCCACACCGTACTGGTCGACGACGAGGTCCCCGCCTCGGATCCGCGCGTCATCGTCGATCGCGTGCTGCCCAGCATCCGCCTGGCGCGCGCCCGCCACCTCGTCAGGCCCGATGAGGTGGCCGAAGTCCACGTGGAGCGCACCGTCGAGATGCTCGTCACCCAGGGCGGGGTGGCCGAGGCGGTCGCGGCCGCGCGGTGCGCCGTGGTCGGCATGTCCTACCGGCTCGCCGACGGCCGGGTCGCCGTCGTCACCGCCGGCGCACCCGGAGCGGCCGCGGTGCCGGACACGCCGGCCGGTACCCGCACCGGGTGCCCGGAGTCTCAGTGATCAGCCAGTACATTCGCCTCGATGAGCGAGCACGACGAGATCACCCGGTCCTGTGCCCACTGCGGCCGGGAGGTGGCGCAGCGCGGGAGCGCCGGCCGCCCGTTCCGGTACTGCCGTGACAACGACGACGCCTGCCGGTCGGCGGCGCGGGCGTCGCGGATGCGTCAGCGCAACTCCCCCGGCCTGACCGGTCAGGTCGCCCGCGCGTTCGAGGTCGTCGACCGGCTGGAGCAGGTCGTCGATACGCTCGCGCAGGCGCTGCGCGCCGAGTTGTCCCCGGCCGGGGTCGACCGGCAGATCGCGGCCGTCCGGGCGGACGCGGCGGCGGTCGTCGCCGCCGCGCACGCCGAACGCGACGAGGTCCGTACCGAGGTGGAGGCGGCGCGGGTGCGGGCCCGCGCGGCGCGCGACGCGATGGGGGCCGCACGGGCCGAGGCGGACCGGGTGTCGGCCGTCGCCGCCGCGCAGGTGACCGAGGCCCGTGCCGAGGCTGATCGTCAGGCAATCGCGGCCCGCGAACAGGCCGCCGCAGCGGCGGCGATCGCCGTGGCTGCCGCCCGTGACGAGGCGGCGGCCGCCGCAGATGAGGCCCGCACAAAAGCGGCGGCCGCGGTGGCCGTCGCGCACCACGACGCGGGGGTGGCCCGGGCGGACGCGGCGGCGGCCGTGGAGGCGGCGCGGGCGGAGGCCTCGCTGGCCGCGGCGGCCGCGGCGACGGCGAAGCAGGAGGCGGAGGCCGCCCGCACGACCGCCGAGCGGGCCGCCGAGGCGGCCCGTCGGGCAGTGACCGAACGCGACGACGCGGGTCGGCGCGCCGCCGCGGCCGAGGCGCTGCGGGTCGAGGCCCTGCGGCAGCGCGACGCCGCCCAGACCCGCGCCGACCGGGACACCGCCGACGGGGCCGCCCGGCTCCGGTCGATCGAAGCCGAGCTGGGTCGGGTCCGGGCGGAGGCGGCGGACGCCCAGCGCCAGCTCGCCGGGCTCACCGCCGAACTGGCCGGGGTGAACGCCCAGCTCGCCGAGGCGCGTACCCGCGACGGCGAGGCGCGTACCCGCGACGGCGAGTACCGTCGCCGGCTCGCCGCGGCGGAGGCCGAGCGTGACACCGCCCGGACCGAGTTGGCCACGGCACACGCGCAGGTTGGCCGGCTGAGCGAACAGGTGGCGGATCTTGCCAAAACGCTCACGCCGTGAGGTCGCGCCGGGGCCGGTGACCGGGTAAAATTCGCAGCCGCCGGTGCGTGGTGGGTAAGCTGGTGGAGTCCACCATCGCGGGACACCTGCACACGACCCGAAGGGGAAGATCCGACCATGGGCGAGCGCATGCTGCGCGGAAGCCGCCTCGGAGCCGTCAGCTACGAGTCCGACCGCAATACCGAGCTGGCGCCCCGACAGACCCGGGAGTACCTGTGCGCCAAGGGCCATCAGTTCGAGGTGCCCTTCGCCGTCGACGCCGACGTGCCGATGACCTGGGAATGTAAGTTCGACGGCAGTGTCGCCCGGCTGGTCGACGGCAACGAGCCCGAGCAGAAGCGGGCCAAGCCACCGCGTACCCACTGGGACATGCTGCTGGAGCGCCGCTCGATCGCCGAGTTGGAAGATATCCTCGCGGAGCGACTGCAGGAGGTCCGCACCCGGCGCGGGCGCTCCGCCTGACATATCGCCGAACGTCGATCGTGGGGACCCGTCGAGGTCCCCACGGTTGTCTCAGCCGTCCTCGACGATCTCCGCGTCGATGGCGGCCGGCCGGGTGTCGCGCGCGGGTCGATCGGGTACCGGGTCGGCCGGCTGGTAGCCCGACCGGGTGCGGCGGACCCGGACCCGACGCGGCCCGAACAGGTCACCGGCCATCAGGGCCGACATCCGCCGCTGGACGAAACGGTCCAGCCGGCCCCGCGCGTACCGGCGCAGCGGCGGCGTCAGCAGCGCCGCGCCGATCAGCGCGGTGACGAAGCCGGGGACCGCGAGCAGCAACGCGCCGATCAGCCCGATCAGCCCGTCGGTCGCCTGCCCGCCGGGCGGGGTGCCGGCCCGGGCAGCGTGCCGGAACCGTCGCCAGGCCCGCATCCCCTGGCGCGGTACCAGCCAGGCGCCGACCAGCGACAGCGCGACGATTCCGCCGATGGCCCCCAACAGTCCGACCAGTTTCACCACGCCGACGAAGACCGCGATCTCGATGACGATGATCGCGATCGCGGCCAGCCCGGCCAGCGGTGCGCGGCGGGTCATGATCCGCTCAGAGGGCCGACTGCTTGCGGCCGCCGGTCAACGCCCGCCGGACCGCGGCCAGCCGGTACCGCACGCCCCACACCGCCACCCGCAGCAACGCCTCCCGGACGATGCTGGAACTCATCTTGCTCGCCCCGCGCTCCCGTTCGGCGAACGTGATCGGCACCTCGACGATGCGGAAGCCACCGCGGTACGAGCGCCAGCCGAGGTCGATCTGGAAGCAGTAGCCCTGCGAGTTGACCTCATCGACCTCGATCTTGTCGAGGACCGGCATCCGGTACACCCGGTACCCGGCCGTGGCGTCGCGCAGCGGCAGCCCCAACGCGATCCGGGTGTACAGCGAACCGCCGCGCGACAGCAGCAGCCGGTGGGCCGGCCAGTTGACGACCTTGCCGCCGCGCACCCAGCGGGAGCCGATCACGACGTCGGCCTCCCGCGCGGCGTCCAGCAGCCGGGGCAGCTGCTCGGGCGCGTGCGAGCCGTCCGCGTCCATCTCGACCACGGCGTCGTACCCGCGTTCGCGGGCGAGGGCGAAGCCGGCGATGTACGCCGCGCCGAGGCCCTGCTTGCCGGGCCGGTGCAGGACGTGCACCTGGCTGTCGGCGGCGGCCAGCTGGTCGGCGATGTCGCCGGTACCGTCGGGGCTGTTGTCGTCGGTGATCAGGATGTCGACGGCCGGCGCCGCCGCCCGGACCCGCTCGACGATGAGCCGTACGTTCTCGGACTCGTTGTAGGTGGGGATCACGACGAGCACCCGGCCGACACCCGGGTAGCCCTCGGTCTGGCCGTCCGGCGGTGTGCTGGTGCTCTCGCTCACACTTCCCCCTCACTGTCACGGCGGTCGCCGGTGGCGACCGGCCGCGGATTCGATCGACGATATGCCGCGCCCGCCAGGATGACGACGGCAACGGACAGCAGACCGTACTCCGGTCCGGCACCGAGGTCGGTTGCAAGGGTACGGGTACCAGACAGGTGTAGCTCGCGCACCTCCACGGCCGGGGTATTGAACCCGGTCGCGGCGTGGGTACGCCCGTCGGCGCTGACGAACGCGGATATCCCGACGGTCGAGGACATCACCGCGTCCCGGCCGTGCTCGACCGCGCGTAGCCGCACCATGGCCAGCTGCTGGGTGGCCTCGTCGGCGTCGAAGGTCGCGTTGTTGGTCTGGGTGACGATGATCTGCCCACCGCCGGTGACCGTGTCCCGGACCAGGACGTCGTAGGCGATCTCGAAGCAGATCACGTCGCCGACGAGCGCCGGGCCCACCCGCAGCACCCCGGGGCGGTTGCCGGCCAGGAAGTCCGACCGCACCAGGTCGACCTTGTCGGTGACCCGGCGGGCCAGCGAGCGCAGCGGCACGTACTCGGCGAACGGTACCGGGTGGCGCTTGACGTAGGTGGCGACCGGTCCCCGGTCGGGATCCCAGACCAGGCCCACGTTGCGGACGCGGTCGCCCGGTCCGAGCAGCAGCGAACCGACCAGGATCGGCGCCCGCACGGTGCGCGCGGCCTGGGTGATCAGCGCGCCGGCCCCGGGATCGTCGACGGGGTCGACGTCGCTGGCGTTCTCCGGCCAGATCACCAGGTCGGGCTGCGGCACCCGGCCTGCCGCGACCTGGGCGGCGAGCTCTTCGGTACCGGCGACGTGGTTGCGCAGCACCTGTTCGCGCTGGGCGTTGAACTCCAACCCGAGCCGGGGCACGTTGCCCTGCACGAACGCGACCCGCACCGGTCGGCCCGACGGCCGGGACACGGGCACGGCGGCGGCCAGCGCGAGCAGCACCGGCACGGCCA
>JAVHWE010000149.1:0-4637 GCA_032160285.1 Micromonosporaceae bacterium
TAGGTGCTCCCCTCAGGAAGCGATCTGTGTCGCTTCGATTACCAGCTGAAGTCGAATGGTGATAGAGCGCTCTCTCAAAACACACTCTGAACGCTCAACTCAAACCTGTCAATGTCCTGTCCAGAAGGCCGGGAAGCGCTTTCTCAACCGGGTCCCCAAACGATCTGACCATGTACGCCGGCCCGGCCCTGGTCGAGGTGGCTGTGGACCCGAACGAGCCCGCGGCGGCGGGGGTGGGGATCTGGGCAAAGCGATTCATGGTCGTGTGCGTACGGTGCCGAACCCGAAGCCGCCGGGGACGCGGCCGCTGGGGACGGAGAAGCGCGGTACCGCGCCGCTGGGAGGCACGACGTCTGCTGACATGGCTGCCCGAGCATCGGATCCTGCGCTCGCAGCGCACGATCTTGGGAGGGGTCTTGACGCCGCCCGTTGTCGTACCTAGCGTCCTGGCAACACGTCGCAGTCACGTGTGTCGATGGCATCTGCCCGGCGTCGGCGAACACCCGCAGAAGGGGACAACCATGTTCCGACGAACGGCCGTACCCCCATCCGTCCTGGCCGGCGCCTTGGTGCGCGCACTCGGCGCCGTGTTGCTCGTCGATCCCGTGGCGGCGGCGGCCGCCACATCCTGGTCCCTGACCAGCCCCACCAGCGCCGGGCCCACGGCGATCGTCGGGCTGGCCGACAACGGTTCGCTGTCGCTGACGGTCAACAAGGGGCCTACGACCGTCATCAACTCCTCGCCGCTGGGGATCCAGACCAGCGGGGCGGACTTCGGCACCGGGCTCGCGTTCGGCACCCGCACCGACCGGACCGTCACCGAGTCGTACACGACCGTCACCGGCAAGCAGCGCACCAGGTCGAAGACCTTCAAGGAGACGACCCTGTCGTTCAGCAAGGGCAGTGCGCGGGCCAACCTCGTCGTCCGGGTCAGCGACGACGGCGTCGCCTACCGGTTCGTGCTCACCGCCACCGGCACCGTCACCGTGACCGGCGAGTCCTCGGCCTGGAACCTCCCGTCCGGCGCGCCGGCCTGGGTCGCCAACTCGCAGGCCGACGACCAGGGCAGGTGGCGCGAGACGACCGCCAGCGCCGCCCCGGCCGGTGCCATCGCCTACCCGGCGCTGTTCGACGTCGGCGGCACGTTCGTGCAGCTCGCCGAGTCCGACCTCAGCGGCCGCTACGCGGGCAGTTTTCTGCAGCACTCCGCCGGCACCGGCCGCTACGACGTCGACCTCGTCCAGGCGCCGGTCAGCGCCGCCGGCCCACTGTCAACGCCGTGGCGCAGCGCGGCGATCGGCACCCTCGCGACCGTCACGCAGAGCACGCTCGTCGACGACCTCGCACCGCCCGCGAAGTTCACCGACACGTCCTGGATCAAGCCCGGCAACGTCGCCTGGTCCTGGCTGACCGACGGGGTACGAAGCGTCGCCCAGCAAGAGCAGTACATCGACTTCGCGCAACGAAACGGCTGGTCGGCAATCCTCGTCGACGCCGGGTTCGCCGACTCGTGGATCCCCGAGCTGGTCTCCTACGGCGCGGCACGCGGCGTCGGGATCATCGTCTGGTACGACTCCGCCGACCTGAGAACGCAGGCGCAGCGCGACACGATCCTGACCAAGGTGAAGAACTGGGGCGCGATCGGAGTCAAGATCGACTTTGTGTTCGAGTACACGCAGGCCACCCTGCAGTGGTACGACGCGATCCTGCAACAGACCGCGAACCTGCACCTCATGGTCAACTTCCACGGCACGCAGACCCCGCGCGGCATGCAGCGCACCTGGCCGCACGTAATGACCGCCGAAGCCGTGTTCGGGGCCGAGCAGCAGCAGAACAAGGCCGCCTTCGACACGATCCTGCCCTACACCCGGAACGCGATCTCGAGCATGGACTTCACGCCGGTGACGTTCAGCATGACCAACCGGGACACCACCGACGGGCACGAGCTGGGCATGTCGGTCGCGTTCGAGTCGGGCTGGCAGCACTACGGCGACAACCCGGCCTCCTACGACCAGCACTTCGACGCCATGCGGATCCTCAACCGCACCCCCACCACCTGGGACGAGACCCGACTGCTCAGCGGACGCCCGGGCCAGGATGCCTGGTTCGCGCGCCACCGCGGTGACCGCTGGACCGTCGGCGGGATCTCGGCGGTGGCCGCGAAGACATTCTCCACGCCACTGTCGTTCCTCGGATCCGGCGACTGGTTCACCGAAATCACCACCGACGGCACGGCCGGCAGACTGGTCCGCACGACCAGGAGGATCACCAGCGCCGACACCCTGTCCGTGCCGATCGCTACCCGCGGCGGCTTCGGCGCGGTCTTCTGTCGGTTCACGGCCGGCATGACCGAGTGCCCCCGCCTGTAACCCGCCGTCCCGCTCCCCCGCCGCCCGCGGAGCGCGGAGACCGGCACCGGTCATCACACTCCGCGGCGGGGTCCCGGACCCTGCGAGGAACCGGATCCGTGACGCTCTGAACCAGCCCACCGCCCCTGACACATAGTCGCTACCCGGCGGCGTTGCCGGGCGTTCGGAGGATCCCCTGTGCCGGATGCACATCCCGGCGGCCGCCTCAACGCTGTTCGCGGTTGAGGGCTGCCTGGACGCGGGTGGTGTGCGGGGAGTTGATGCGCTGATAGATCGGCAGGGCCTCGCGCAGGTGGGCGATGGCCTGGTCGCGGTGTCCGTCGCGGAGGGTGCAGTGGCCGAGGCCTTCCAGGGCACGCGCCTGGTGGGTTGGTGCGCCGATGCGTTGGGCGACGGCCAGCGCGGTGGTGAATTGCTGGCGTGCCGGGGTGGGTTCGTCGGAGTCGAGCAGGAGTTGGCCGAGGTGGTTGCGGGTTTCGGCTTCGCCGTCGGGGTCACCGACCTCGCGGAAGAGGCTGAGGGCGTGTTCGAGGGTGACGGCGGCGGCCGGGTGGTCTCCAGTGGCGTGCTGCACGATGCCGAGGACCTGAACGGCGTTGGCCAGGCCGTGCCGGTCGCCGATCTGCTGGCAGAGGGCATGGGCCTGGTCGGCTGCGGCGGCGGCGGCCGGGTAAGCACCGGTGGCGTGCTGCACGAGGGCGAGGATGTGCAGGGCGGTGGCCTGGCCGTGCCGGTTGCCGATCTGCTGGAAGAGGGTGTGGGCCTGTTCGGCGGCGGCGGCCGCGGCCGGGTAAGCACCGGTGGCGTACTGCACGCGGGCGAGGGTGTCCAGGGCGGTGGCCTGGCCGCGCCGGCCGCCGAGCTGCTGGAACAGGGTGTGGGCCTGCTCGGCGGCGGCGGCCGCGGCCGGGTAGTCGCCGGTCAGGTACTGCACGTGAGCGACAGTGTCCAGGGCGGTGGCCTGGCCGCGTCGGTCGCCGATCTGCCGGAAGAGGCTTTGGGCCTGCTCGCCGTCGGCGGCCGCGGCCGGGTACGCACCGGTCATGTACTGCACACGGGCGAGGGTGTCCAGGGCGTTGGCCTGGCCGCGCCGGTCGCCGAGCTGGTGGAAGAGGCTTTGGGCCTGCTCGGCGGTGGCGGCTGCGGCCGGGTAGTCATCGGTCATGTACTGCACGATGGCGAGGGTGGTCAGGGCGGTGGCCTGGCCGCGCCGGTCGCCGAGCTGCTGGAAGAGGGTGTGGGCCTGCTCGGCGGTGGCGGCCGCGGCCGGGTAATCGCCGGTCAGGTGCTGCATGAAGGCGAGGTTGATCAGGGTGTGGGCCTGTGCGGGTTGGTCGCCGGTGTGCTGCGCGGCGGTCAGCGCGGTGTGGTGGAGCCGGATGGCGAGGTCGACTGGGCCGCGGGTGCGCAGGTGCTCGTGCATGGCGGCGGGGATGCCGATCGCGGCGACGCTGTGGTGGTGGGTGGCGGCGTGGGTGGCGGCGGCGGCGAGGTTGGGTTGTTCGGCGGTGAGCCAGTCGGTGGCCTGTTGCGCGTCGGTGAACGTGGGCGCGTCGGTGGGCGGGTCGACGGCCCGGGTGGCGGGTGGGGTGAAGTCTTGTTGGTGGGTGGCGGCGGCGGTGGCGGTGTGCAGGTAGTAGGTCAGCAGCCGGCCGAGGGCGGTTTGGCGTTGTGGTGGGCGTTCGTCGTCGATGGCGCGTTGGGCGGCGTAGTCGCGGACCAGGTCGTGGAAGGTGTACCGGCCGGGGGCGGCCTGCCGCAGGAGATGCTCGGCGTACAGCTGGTGCAGGTGTTCGCGGGTGGTGTGCAGGTCGGTGTCGGTGAGGTTGGCGGCGGCGTAGCTGTCGAGGTCCGGGCCGGGGTGCAGGGCCAGCAGCCGGAACAGCCGTTGCCGCGCTGGCGGAAGGTGCTGATAAGACAGGTTCAGGGCGAGTTCGACACCGGTGTCGAGGTGATGGTCGCGGTGGCGTTCGTCGAGCCGGTCGGCGTGGTCGGTCAGCGTCCACCCAACCTTGGCGCGGATATGCCCGGCGACCAGGCCCAGCGCGAGGGGCAGGTTGCCGCAGCGGTGCGTGATCCGGGTCAGCGCGTGCGGGTCGTCGCCCAGGGGTGTGTCCGGCAGCGCCCGTTTGAGGAAGTCGAGGGCCTCGTCCGGGGTGAACACGTCCACCGGCAGGTGCGTCGCGTGCGGCAGGTCGGTGAGGTGGCGGCGGCTGGTGACCAGCGTCAAGCAGTCGGGGCTGGCCGGTAGTAGCGGTTGGACTTGGG
>JAVHWE010000161.1:0-3845 GCA_032160285.1 Micromonosporaceae bacterium
CGCGCAGAACGGGCCCGGACCGAGCCCGGCCAGCTCCAGCACCCGCAGTCCGCGCAGCGGACCACCGGCCACACCGTCGCGCGGACCACCGGACCCGCCGTCGGGGGGCCGGCCGGCCGGGGCGGTCCTGATCGCCGCCGGGTGGCGACGACGACCGCGTAGATGAGCGTTGCGGCGGTGCGGATAGTGACCATGGTACCGATGGCCGTAACGGCGTCGAGCCGGGTCGGCGCGGGCGCTGGGTCAGCGGGGCCGCTCGGTCAGCGGGGGTGCTCGGTCAGCGGGGGGCGCTCGGGCGCAGGCCGAGTGCCTGGAAGAAGATCTCCGGGATCTTGGACGGGTCGGGTGCCAGGAAGGTGGCGCCGCCGGTGGTATCCGTGATGCGCCGCAGTTCGGGCGCACTGACCTGGTCACCGAGCCCCATCGCGATCACCTCGACCGGTCGGGCCGGATCCTGGGCGGCCTTCAACTGGTCGACCAGTTGGTCGAGGGTCAGGCCCGGAGCGTCCTCGTTCTTGCCGTCCGTCATGATCAGGACCGAATTGACGCGGCCCGGGTCCCAGTTGACCTGGACGTTCTTGTACGCGGCGAGGACCGTGTTGTACAGCCCGGTGCCGCCGTTGACCGTCTTCGGTACGACCTGGGCCAGCCCGGCGGTGATCGCCTGACGCTGGCTGGAGAGCACGCCGAGCGGCACGATCTCCTTCCAGTCCTTACCGCTGTCGAGCTGGGTCGAGAAGATCCACAGGCCGACCGCCCAGGTGTCGTCGAGCAGCGCGAGACCACGCTTGGCGGCCTCGACCGCGACCTGGTCACGGGTCACGCCACCGGCAGCCGGTACCGGTCTGGCCATGGAGCCGGACACGTCGATGACGGTCAGCATCCGCCCCGGCGCGAGCAGAGAGGTCCAGGTCGACAGCAACTTGCCGAGCACTGCCGGGTCGGGCGCGGGGGTCGCCGGCGTCGCGGCCGTCGTCGCGCCCTTCGGCGTCGCGAATCCATCCCCGGCGCTGCCGTCGGCGGCCCGCAGGCCATCCTGGGCGAGCCGGTTGCGGAAGGCGTCGCCGCTCAACGTCACCTGTACGGCGCGCGCCACCGCGGCCTTGTCCCGGGTCGCCCCGGGCAGCACCGTGTACGGATAGTCCAGCGGTACCGGTGCCGGTACGGCGTACACCGCCGCCAGCGGGACCGCCGGCTGCGCCGCGTTCTGGGCGATCACCGCCTGCTCGGACAGGGGCGCCGCGGCCAGGGCCGACGCGATGGAGCCGGCGTCGGCGGCGCGCGGGAACCGCGCGACAAGGTCGGAACTCAACGCGGACCGGCCGGCCGCCAGGGCCCGCAGCGCGATGACCGTGGTCTGGCGGGCCTGGGCACCCGCTGCCTGGGCCGCGGCGGCCAGCGCCAGCAGGCCGGACGCGCCCGCGGAGTCGCGGGTCGGGTCCACGATGCCGGGGTGGAGCTTGGGGTTCGCGGTCAGCGCCGGCAGCAACTCGGCCCAGGTCAGTTTCTTCGTGGGCCAGCCGAGGGTGGCGGCCAGCGGTTCAGGCATGGCCAGCACCACGGGGCTGCGTGCCACCGATGGCGTCAGGTCCGGTACCCAGTCGGCGCCGCCGGTGCGCAGCCGCAGGATCCAGCTGGTGGAGTCGGGGATCCACACGTCGGGTACCCGGATGTCGCCCGCCGCCTGGCCGAGCCCGGCGAGCGTGGTCTGGTGTTGACCGGCGATCGCCGCGGCCACGTCGGGCGAGTTCGCCGTCAGCACCTCGACCGCCACGCACTTGCCCTCGACCCGCGGATTGGTCGCCGTCCAGGTGCGTACGGTGTCCTTCACCGCCGGGGCCAGCTCCGGGGTCACCGTTACCGCGAGCCGGGTCCGGTCGCCGCACGGCTGCGGGCCGAACAGCCGGTACCCACCGTAGGCCGCCGCGCCGATCACCAACACGGTCACGGCGACCACCGCCGTGGGCAGGCCGACCCAGGCGAACAGGCGGCCGCCCATCGAGGCGTCGGCATGACGGGTGATCGGGTGCTGACTACTCACAACTATCGACACTCCTCGAAGACGGCGAACCCGTACCCCGTACGTTCAGCCATGAAGGTAACGCCACACGGGCCGGGACACATCATCCAATCCGACGAACCGATGAGAAGCCAATCGGACGAACGAAACTCACGGCCGGTGCATGGTTGGCTACTGTGGCCTATCGACGCCGGTCGAGGGCGACCACCGGGATGACGCGGACGCCCCGGGTCTTCGCCTCATAGTCCGCGAAGAACGGGTAGCGCCGCGCCTGCTCGGCGAAGACGCGGTCCCGTTCGTCGCCGGTCACCTCGGTGACCGTGACCGGAAAGGACTCGGTACCGAACTCGACCTCCGCGCTCCCGGCCGCGACAAGATTCTCGTACCAGTCCGGGTTCTGCGGCGCACCGCCGTACGACGCGAACACGTAGATCCGGTCGTCGCCGTCCGGCAGCGTCATCAACGGCGAGATGTACTCCCGCCCGCTGCGGCGTCCCTTGTGGTGCACGAGCACCATCGGCGCCCCCTCGAACGGACCGCCGACCCGCCCGTCGTTGGCCCGGAATTCGTCGATCACCTTGGTGTTCCGGTCGTTGGCGTCGGCCATGGGATCCTCCACTGTTACGGGTGTCTCCACCGGCTCCGGTGGGGTCCACCGATCGGACATGCTGGACCGAACGAACGGTCAGGGTCCAGCATGCCACCCGTGCCCGCCCCCTTCGAATCGAGGGAAGCCGGATCGCGGCGCCGGGACTGCGCGGCCGACTCAGCGTGACGCGGCCGGCACCTCATCCGAGCAGGAGACCGGCGGCGTCGTGCTCGCGTACCACCAGGGGCACATCGGCGAGCACGGTCAACGCGCCGAGGTACCCGTCTCCCGGGTCGAGGTCGGCCATGGTGGCGGCCAGAGCGCGCCGTCCGGGGTAACCGACCAGGCGGGGAGGGGCGTCGGGGCGGCTGACCAGGACGTCGGGCAGCGGTGCCCGCAGGCCTTCACCGGTCGCCTTCACCACGGACTCCTTGCGGACCCAGTACACGAGGAATTCACGCCGGTCGCCCACGGACTCCCCCGGCCCGAGAACATGCCGGGCCAGCTGTTCGGAGTCGTCGACCGGGCGCGACGACGCCAGCTCCTCCACGTCGACACCGACCGGCGCGGCGGCGGTGATCGCCACCGCGATCCGGTTGCCCGAATGGCTCACCGACAGGTGACGGCCGGCACCGGCGACGGTCGGCCGGCCGTGCGGCCGCGCACAGGTCGGGCACGACCGCTGAATCGGCACCCGGTCCGGTTCCGCGCCGAGCTCCGCCGCCAGGGCGAGGCGCAGCAGGACGGCGCCGATGGTGAACCGGTCCGCGTCGGCCTCCCGCCGGTAGGCCCGTCGACGGTCGGACTCGAGAGCGTCCAGCAGGTTCAGGTGCCGGTCGCGCAGCATCGACAGGACGGCCCACCAGACGGCACACTCCGCCTGGATAGCCGACCCGCCCGCTTCCTCCCCCGGCCGCACGGGGAGAAGGTTAGCCGATGTACCCGGGTCGGCCGACCCGGCCCGAAGCGGGAACCGACCCGGCCGGTCCCCCGTTCGGGGCCGGCCGAGTCGCTTTCGCGACATAAGAGGTGTTCATTTCGGCATAATCCAGCGCCCCCCGCCCGACCTGGGCGAGCATTCCTGAAGCAACGGGCCGGTCGGTTCAGACCCGCCGGACCCGACAGGTACGCACACGCGAGGAGAGGAAAGTTTGATGGGGGCGTTCAGCAAAACCGCAGCGCGACTGGCTGTCCTTTGTGGATTAATTGCCTCATCGGTCGTCGGTGTCACCGCGC
>JAVHWE010000216.1:0-5951 GCA_032160285.1 Micromonosporaceae bacterium
CCTCGGGGCCGCCCTCTTCGCCCGGCTGGCCGCGCGGGGGGACCGAATCCTCGCGATCGGCCGCCGTTTCACCGCCGACCAGCGCGCGCTGGCCGGCGACGAGCCGACCCGCGTCCGGCTGCACACCGCCGACCTCGCCGACATCGGCGACCCCTCGGTGGCGCGCACCCTGCGCGGCGACCTCGACGCCGTGCTCGCCGACGCCACCGAGGTCGTACTGATCAACAACGCCGCGACGATCGCGCCGATCGGGGCGATCACCGGCCTGGCACCGGCGGCGGTCGCCGCCGCGGTGACCGTCAACCTGACCGCACCGATGGTGCTGACCACGGCGTTCCTGGCGGCCCGGCCGTCGGGCGTGGACACGCGGATCCTGTACATCTCCTCAGGCGCGGCGCACCGGGTGGTCGACGGCTGGTCGGTCTACTCGGCGACCAAGCGCGGGGCGGAGATGTTCTTCGACGCGGTCGCGGTGCAGGTGCCGGACGCGTACGTGGTCAATGTGAACCCCGGCGTCATGGACACGCCCATGCAGGCGGTGCTGCGGTCGGCCACTTTCGACGAACGGGACCGGTACGTCGGCCTGTACGAGCGGGGTGAGCTGCGCGACCCCGATCTGGTGGCCGGTCAGATCGTGGCCGACCATCTCACCAAACCGATCACCCACGAGTAGCGCCTTACTTGCCGGTAGCTTCGTGGCTAGCATGGCGCGTGACGCTCACGATCGGAGTTCCGGCATGTCCGTGACACGCACCCCCGGCCTACCCGTCGTCGACAACGGCGTACTCGTCTCGACCAACCCGGTCACCGGTGAGGAGGTCGGCCGGTTCGCGGTCGCGGCCGCCGACGACGTGGCAGCCGCGGTCACCCGGGCCCGCGACGCCGCCCGCTGGTGGGCCGACCTCGGGTACGCGGGCCGCCGCCGACGGCTGCTCCGGTACCGTGCGGTCCTGGCCAACCGGGTCGGCGAGCTGGCGGCGTTGATGCGCCGCGAGACCGGCAAGCCGCGCACCGAGGCGACCGTGGAGGCGACGGCCGCCATCGACCACATCGCGTGGGCCGCGCTGCATGCCCGGCGGGTACTGGGCTTCCGCCGCGTGCGCCGGTCGCTGCTGATGGCCGAGCACGCCGCCTACCTGGAGTACCAGCCGTTCGGGGTGGTCGGCGTCATCGGCCCCTGGAACTATCCCGTGCTCACCCCGATGGGCTCGATCGGGTACGCGCTCGCCGCCGGCAACGCGGTCGTCTTCAAACCCAGCGAGTACACCCCGGCCGTCAGCCAGTGGCTGGTCGACCGGTTCGCCGAGGTCGTAGGAGAGCAGCCGGTCCTCCAGATCGCGCACGGCGGCGGCGATGTCGGCGCCGAGCTGTGCCGCTCCAGTGTGGACAAGCTCGCGTTCACCGGCTCCACCGCGACCGGCAGGAAGGTGATGGCCGCGTGCGCGCCGACCCTCACCCCCGTGCTGCTGGAGTGCGGAGGCAAGGACGCGATGATCGTGGACGCCGACGCCGACCTGGACGCGGCCGTGTCCGCCTGCGTCTGGGGCGGCATGACGAACGCCGGCCAGACCTGCGTCGGCATCGAGCGGGTGTACGTTGCCGACGCCGTATACGACGAGTTCGTCGTCCGGCTGGTGGACCGGGCCCGGCGGCTGACCGTCGGCGTCGGCGACGACGCCGACTACGGTCCCATCACGATGCCCGGCCAGCTCGACGTGATCCGCCGCCACATCGACGACGCGATCGCTAGCGGCGGCCGGGCGATCCTGGGCGGCCCGGACGCGGTACGCCCGCCGTACGTGATGCCGACGATCCTGGTCGACGTGCCCGACGACAGCATGGCGGTACGCGAGGAGACCTTCGGCCCGACCCTGACCGTCACCCGCGTCCGCGACGCCGACGAGGCGGTGGCCCGGGCGAACTCCTCCCGGTACGGATTGGGGGGCTCGGTCTTCTCCCGGTCGCGCGGGGTGGAGCTGGCCCGCCGGCTACGCTCCGGCATGACGTCGGTCAACTCGACCCTGTCGTTCGCCGGTATGCCCAACCTGCCGTTCGGCGGTGTCGGCGACTCCGGCTTCGGCCGCATACACGGCGCCGACGGCCTCCGCGAGTTCACCCGTCCGAAGGCGATCTCGCGGCGTCGCGCCCGGTCGCCGCTGCCGTCGATGTCGTTCGAGCGCACCCCGAAGGCGGCCGCCCGGATCGCCGCCGTGGTCAAACTCGTCCACGGTCGCGCCCGCTAGGGTGTCCCCCGGTCAGAACAGGGTCAGGTCGTCGCGGGCGTCGCCACGTAGGGCGTGGTAGTCGAGGACCACACAACGGATACCCCGGTCCATCGCGAGCACTCTGGCTTGGGGCTTGATCTGCTGGGCGGCGAAGACCCCCCGAACCGGTGCGAGCAACGGGTCACGGCCCAAGAGGTCCAGGTACCGGGTCAGCTGCTCGACACCGTCGATGTCGCCCCGGCGCTTGATCTCGACCGCCACCGTGGCACCCTCGCCGTCGCGGCACAGCAGGTCGACCGGGCCGATCGCGGTCGGGTACTCGCGGCGGACCAGCGTGTATCCGCTCCCCAGCACGGTCGGAGCGGCGGCGAGCAACTCCTGCAGGTGCGCCTCGACACCGTCCTTGACCAGGCCGGGGTCGATACCCAGCTCGTGCGACGAATCGTGCAGCACCTCCTCCAGGGTGATGCGCAGCTCCTCGCCGGCCTTGTTGACGACCTTCCACACTCCCGGCGCCTCTTCCACCCGGCACGGCGGGCTCATCCAGTTGAGCGGCTTGTAGGCGCGGTCGTCGGCGTGGATCGACACCGAGCCGTCGGCCTTGACCATGAGCAGCCGGACGGCGAGCGGAAGGTGCGCGGTGAGCCGGCCGATGTAATCCACCGAGCAGCGGGCAATGACGAGTCGCACCCGCGGAGCCTACTCAGCACGTGCGCCCACTCCAATGCCGGCATCGGGTGCCGGCATCCGGTGTCGTGATTGACGTTGATCGACGTAAATGGCCTACGAGGTGAGGATGCCACCAAATCGACCACGCTCAGTGCGTGACAGGTGGCACACAGCACGATTCAGCAGGCAGAAGACGAGCGTCGATTGACCGTGGGTGCCATGCTGGACACGTGCTGGAAGCGCTCACCGGGCTCGGGCTCGCCACGTCGGCGGGGCTGAACGCCTACATTCCACTGCTCGTGGTCGGCCTCATCGGGCGATACACGGAATTGATGACCCTGCCGCCGTCGTGGCAGTGGCTGAGCAACGGCGGCGTCATCGCCATCCTGGCGGTGCTGCTCGCGATCGAGTTCGTCGCCGACAAGGTGCCGCTCGTCGATCACGCCAACGACGTGATCCAGACGGTCATCCGACCCAGCGCCGGTGGCATCGCGTTCGGCGCGGCGTCCGGGGCGCAGACCGTCACGGTCCCCGACCCGGGCCGGTTCTTCGGCAACCACCACTGGCTGCCGGTCGCCATCGGCGTGCTCGTTTCGCTGACGGTGCACGGGGCCAAGGCGACGGCCCGACCGGTGGTCAACACGACCACCGCCGGCTTCGGCGCGCCGATCATCAGTACCATCGAGGACGTCGGCAGCGTCGCGCTGTCACTGATCGCAATCCTGTCACCGGTGCTCGTCGCGGTCATCGTGGTCGCGATGATCGCCGGGTTCTGGGCGCTGATAAGTCGCCGACGACGACGCCGGGACGGTAGGCGGTTCGCGAGGACGGCGCGTACCGAGCGGTCTTGATCCGAGCACCGAGCCGTCGCCCCGGCAGCGGACGCGACGTAACCGCGCGGGCCGTCAGGACAGCCCATTGGCCTGGCGCACGACCGTGACGAGTTCGTCCATGATGACGTTGATGGCGAAGTCCCTGGGCGTGAAGACCCGGGCGACGCCGGCCTTGCGCAACGTGGCCGCGTGGTGGTCGGGTATGATGCCGCCGACCACGACCGGCAGGTCGGGCCGGCCCGCCTCGCGCAGGCCGTCCAGGACCGCGGGCACCGCGTCGAGGTGCGAGCCGGACAGCACGGATAACCCGACCAGGTCGACGTCCTCGGCGACGGCCGCCGCCACGATCTGCGCCGGGGTCAGCCGGATACCCTGGTACACCACCTCGAAGCCGACATCGCGCGCCCGTACCGCGATCTGCTCCGCGCCGTTGGAGTGCCCGTCCAGGCCGGGCTTGCCGACCAGCATCCGCAGTCGGCCGGCGCCCAGCTCGGCGGCGGTCTCCCGGACCCGCGTTCGGACCCGCGCCAGCGGTGAGTCGGCGCCGGCGTCCTCGAACCGGTGGCCGACCGGGCCGCCGGAGCCGAGCCCGGTCGGGGCCCGGTACTCTCCGAACACCTCGCGCAGCGCACCAGCCCACTCGCCGGTGGTCACCCCGACGCGCACGCAGTCGAGGGTCGCCGCCATCAGGTTGCTCGTCCCCGCCGCCCCGGCGCGCAGCCGGTCGAGCGCGGCCGACACCGCACCGGCGTCGCGAGCGTCACGCCACGCCGCGATGCCGCGGACCGCGGCGACCTCGGCGGCCGGGTCGACCTGCTCGATGTGGGCGGCCCCGCTCGCGGTGAGCGGGCTCGGCTCGGTGCCGGTGAACCGGTTGACCCCGACCACGACGTCGCCACCGGACTCCATCCGTCGGCGCCGATCGGCGAGCGAACCCACCAACGCGCTCTTGAGGTACCCGGTCTCCACCGCGGCGACCACCCCGCCGAGGCCGAGCACCGTCGACAGCTCCGCCCGCGCACCGTCCACGATGGACCCGGCGATCGCCTCGACCACGTGCGACCCGTCAAAAAGATCAGGGTACTGAAGAAGGTCCGTCTCGAACGCCAGCACCTGCTGCATCCGCAGCGACCATTGCTGGTCCCACGGCCGGGGCAGACCCAGCGCCTCGTTCCAGGCCGGAAGTTGGACGGCGCGGGCGCGGGCGTCGCGCGACAGCGTCACTCCCAGCATCTCCAGGACGATGCGTGGAATGTTGTTTTCCGGCTGGGCCTCGGTCAGGCCGAGTGAATTGACCTGTACGCCATAGCGGAATCGGCGTTGCCGGGCATCGGTCACGTCATAGCGCTCGCGCGTGATCTCGTCCCACAGCCGGGCGAAGGCACGCATCTTCGCCATCTCCTCGACGAACCGCACGCCGGCGTTGACGAAGAACGAGATCCGCTCGACCACCTGCCCGATGCGGTCGGCCGGGATCTGCCCGGAGTCCCGTACCGCGTCGAGCACGGCGACCGCGGTGGCAAGGGCGAAAGCCACCTCCTGTACCGGTGTCGCGCCGGCCTCCTGGAGGTGGTACGAGCAGATGTTGACCGGGTTCCACTTCGGACAGTTGGTGACCGTCCAGGCGATGATGTCGGTGGTCAGCCGCAGCGACGGGCCGGGCGCGAAGATGTACGTGCCGCGCGAGAGGTACTCCTTGATGATGTCGTTCTGGGTGGTGCCGGCGATGGCGTCGATCGGTACGCCCTGTTCGGCCGCCACGGTCACGTAGAGGGCGAGCAGCCACATCGCGGTCGCGTTGATGGTCATGGACGTGTTGGCGTCGCCGAGCGGAATGTCGCCGAACAGCGTGCGACAGTCACCGAGGTGGGAGACCGGTACCCCGACCCGGCCGACCTCGCCCCGGGCCAGCTCGTGGTCGGGGTCGTACCCGGTCTGGGTGGGCAGGTCGAAGGCGACGGACAGGCCGGTCTGGCCCTTGGCGAGGTTACGGCGGAACAGCGCGTTGCTGGCGGCGGCGGACGAGTGGCCGGCATAGGTGCGCATCAGCCACGGCGGGTCGGGCCGGTCCAGCCAGCCGTTCGACCGATCCACCGGCCCAGCCGGCTCCGCCGACGCCGCCGGCCCAGCCGGTTGCGGGGTCTCGGGCATGCCAAACCTCCTGGTCACCTGCCCGAAGTTTACTGAACGGTAGCTTGGGAAATGCCGGTGACACTGGTCACCG
>JAVHWE010000217.1:0-9064 GCA_032160285.1 Micromonosporaceae bacterium
GACGGCGCGGGTGGAGGGTCACGCAATCGCTCGACATCGGCCGGCCAAATGATCAAACGATAGTGGAACATTGAGCCTCAATGCCGGCAACTTAAGTCCTTGATGTCCGTTTGACCCGCTTGGGTTGGCGGTGGGAATGATCGTGAGGATCGTCTCCGGTGGACGGTCCGGAGGCCTGTGGGCGGCGCGTGCATGAGTACCGCACTCGACCAGGCCGACCATGCGGATCTGCGCGTAGCCCACGTTCTGCTCGCCTCGGCCGGATCTCGGCGGCCGACCAAAGGCTTCCGCGTTGGCCGCCGTATCCGGCGGGTCGAACGTGGTGGCATCGATCGCGGCCAGGTGCCTCACCGGCGGTAGGGCGCGCCGGGGTCCCGTGTGGCCACCGGCCGGCACGGCGTGGCGAACAGCTCCTTAGCAACGACCCATTTGCCGTCAAGTTACCGGTATTGGGGCTAGCGGTCCGTGTGCGGCTTCATCTGGTGAAGGTCGCCCGGTCAAGGTTGCTGGTTAGGCTCCCTCGTGGCACACGAGGAGGACTGGTGAAGGTTGTCATTTCCGGTGGGACCGGGCAGGTCAGCGCGATTTTGGATCGGGCGTTGACCGCGGAAGCTCACGACTCGTGGTGCTGAGGCGATTCCCGAGGGGTGAGCGTCAGGTTCGAAGTGTTGAGCTGGCTCGCGCGGCTCGCGCTCGGCGGGTCGGTCGCGGGCGGTCGACAGTATGTCTCGCGGACAGCCCGTCCGAGGGAAGGGCGGCTCGGCAAAATGGATCCACGACCAGGACATCGTCGGCGCCGTCCGATTCTTGATCGAGCGAGACGACCTCGCCGTCCCCTGAATGGCCGCACCCGGCCCACTGCCACAGCGGGAGCTCATGCGGGAGCTGCGTTCGGACGGGGGGATGCCGGTCGGTCTGCCATCCACCACATGGATGGCTAAGATCGGGGCGTTCGCGATCCGGTCAGACACTGAACTGCTGTTGAAGAGCCGGCGAGTGGTCCCGGGACGGCTCGCTGATGCGGGATTTGCGTTCCGCTATCCGCACTGGCAAGCGGTGGCCGCAGACCTGGTGCCACGGCGTTGCAGCGGCTATTGGTCCGTCGCAGGCTGATAGCGGCCGTCGACGCCTGAGCGGGCCACCGAGCGCCGACTGGTACTCGGCCGGGGAGCCCGACCTTTCTAGCGTCACCGGTATGGACCTGGCCGCCGCGCAGAAGCTGTGGGACCCCGAGCCCGGTTGGCTCAACACCGCGAGCTTCGGCCTGCCGCCGCGACCCGCGTTCGAGCGGCTGCTGGCCGCCCTCGAAGACTGGCGGGTAGGCCGGGTCTCCTGGGAGGGCTGGGACGAATCGACGGTACGGGCGAGGGCCTCGTTCGCCCGGCTCGTCGGCGTACCGTGCGACGACGTCACGGTCGGCGCGGGCGTGTCGCAACTGCTGTCGCCGATCGCGGCGGCGCTGCCCCCCGGTACCCGGGTCGTAGCCCCGGAGGTGGAGTTCACCTCGAACCTGTTCGGATGGATGGCCGCGCCCGGGGTCGAGGTGCGCACCGTGGCGGCCGACCGGCTGGTGGACGCGATCGACGCCGGGACCGACCTGGTCGCATTCAGCCTGGTGCAGTCGTCTGACGGCACGGTCGCCGACTACGACGCGATCGTCGCGGCGGCCCGCGCCCAGGCCGCCCTGGTCGTCGTCGACGCCACCCAGGCCTGCGGCTGGCTGCCGTTCGAGGCAGGCCTGGCCGACGCGGTTGCGGTCGGCGCGTACAAGTGGTTGATGGCGCCGCGCGGCGCGGCCTTCGCCTACCTCGCACCGGCGCTGCGGGAGCGCCTGATCCCGATCGCGGCCGGCTGGTACGCCGGGGCGGACGTCCACGACTCGTACTACGGTCCGCCGTTGCGGCTGTCGGACACCGCGCGTCGCTTCGACATCTCGCCGGCCTGGTTCTCGTACGTCGGCGCGGCGCCGGTGATGGAACTGGTCGAGGAGATCGGCGTCGACGCGATCCGCGCCTACGACGTGGCGCTGGCCAACCGGTTCCTCGCCGGGCTGGGCCAGCCGCCCGGCACCAGCGCGATCGTCACCGTCGACGTCCCGGGTGCCGAGGAGAAGCTCGCCGCCGCGGGGGTGCGTGCGGCGGTGCGCGCCGGCCGGGTACGCGCGTCGTTTCACCTGTACTCGACCGAGGTCGATGTCGACCTCGCGTTGAACGCCCTCGCGTGACGAGAGACACATTCGATACGAGACCGTTCCGTATCTCATCGTTGGGGCACTAGCCTGAGGACGCTCGCGGGACAGGCCGCATCGAAATGGGGGACGGGTTCATGGACCCAACGAACAACGCCGGCCATCCGCGCCGGTGGGCGATTCTCAGCGTGCTCGTCGTCAGCCTGCTGGTGGTCGTGCTCGACAACACGGTGCTCAACGTCGCGCTGCGGACCATCGCCGACCCGGTCCGCGGCCTCGGCGCCAGCCAGAGCGAGCTGGAGTGGGCGATCAACTCGTACACCCTGGTCTTCGCCGGTCTGCTGTTCACCGCCGGGGTGCTTGGCGACCGGTACGGCCGGCGGGCGGTGCTCCTGGTCGGCCTGGCGCTGTTCGGGGCGGCCTCGCTGGTCTCGTCCTACGCGCAGGATCCGGGCCAGCTCATCGCGGCCCGCGCGCTGATGGGCATCGGCGGCGCGGCCGTGCTGCCCGCGACACTCTCGATCATCTCCAACGTGTTCGACCCGCGCGAGCGTGGTCGCGCCATCGGCATCTGGGCCGGCTCGGTCGGCCTCGCGGTCGCGGTCGGCCCGGTCGTCGGCGGCCTGCTCCTGGAGCATTTCTGGTGGGGCTCGGTTTTCCTGATCAACGTGCCGATCGTGATCGCCGGCATCATCGCCGCCATCGTGATCGTGCCCGAGTCGCGCGATCCCCGACCGGGCCGCATCGACCTGGCCGGCGTGCTGTTGTCGATCGCCGGCCTGGTGGTGCTCGTCTACGGCGTGGTCGACGGGGGTGACCACGGCTTCGGCCGGCCGGCGGCCTGGGGCTCGATCCTGGCTGGCCTGGTCATCCTGGCGGTCTTCGTCGGCTACGAGCGGCGGATCGCGTTCCCGTCGCTGGACGTGCGGCTGTTCGCCAACCCACGGTTCTCGGCCGCCGTGGCCGCCGTCGGGCTGGTGTTCTTCGCGGCGATGGGCTCGATGTTCTTCACCGCCTTCTACCTGCAGCTGGTCCGCGGATTCAGCCCACTGCGCACCGGCCTGCTGATGGTGCCGTTCGCGGTGGCACAAATGATCTTCGCGCCACGCAGTTCGGCGATGGTGCGCCGGTACGGGCCACGGGCGGTGATGGCCGTCGGGATGGCACTCGGCATGGTCTCGCTCGGCATGTTCGCCTTCGTCACCGCCACCACGCCGGTGTGGATCGTGGCCGGGTTGGCGTTCCTGCAGGGCGTTGCGCTCGCCAACGTGATGCCGCCGGCGACCGAATCGGTCATGTCCAGCCTGCCTCGGGAGAAGGCCGGTGTCGGGTCGGCGGTCAGCAACACGATCCGCCAGGTCGGTGGGGCGCTCGGCGTCGCCGTGCTCGGCTCGGTGCTGTCGGCGTCGTACCGGGCCGGCATGACCCCGTACGTCGCCGGGCTGCCGGCGCCCGCGCGCGGCACGGCGGCGGAGTCGATCAGCGGCGGGTATGCGGTCGCGGCCCGCATCGGGGCCGCCGGCCGGACCCTAGTCGGCCACGTCAACGACTCGTTCGTACACGCCATGCACCATGCGGCGATCGGGTCGGCGGCGGTCTCGCTGATCGGGTTGGTGGTCGTGGTCAGCTGGCTGCCCCGGCACAGCGGAGCGCCGCTGCCCGCGGCGGTTGCGGTGTCAGACGACGGCCGGGAGTTGGCCGACGTCCGCTGAACCCGGACAATCGTCGTCATGACCTCCCCCAGCACCGCGGCGGCCGACCAGGATCGCAAGACCCCCGGTCGGCCGCGCAGCGTCCGTGCCGACGAGGCGATCATCGACGCGGTCCTGGACCTGTTCGCCGAGGGAAACTCGGCCGACACGATCTCGATCGAGGCGGTGGCCGCACGCGCCGGCGTCGGCAAGGCCACCATCTACCGGCGGTGGCCCAACAAGGACGCGCTCCTGCTCGACGCGGTCACCTCGATGAAGGGGCCGGTGCCGGCGGTTGGTGGCGAGTCGGTCCGGGACGACCTGATCGCGCTGCTGACCCGGGTCGGTCAGCCCCCGGATGCCCGGTCCGCCCGGATCATGTCGTGCCTGCTGCCCGAGATCCATCGCAGCGCCAGCATGCGCGTCTGTTATGACAACGTCGTGGAACCGCGTCGGCAGGCGGTACGCGAGGTCCTGTCGCGCGGCGTACGCACCGGCGAGCTGCGCCCCGACATCGACATCGAGCTGACCATGAGCCTGCTGTCCGCACCGGTGGTGCTGCCGATCCTGCTCCAGTGGAGCCCGGCGGTCGCCGGCGACGACCTCGCGGCCCGGGTGGTCGACGCCGTCTTCGCCGGTATCGCCGGCCCGAACACCCGCTGACGTGTCGTGACCGGGTCGGGCCGCACCCGGCCGGTAGGGTATCGAACAAACGTACGGCGGTGCGCGGGAGGGTGACGGTGCGGGTGCTCGGCGTCGATCCGGGACTGACCCGGTGCGGGGTCGGTGTGGTCGAGGGCGTGCCCGGGCGCGCCTGCACACTGGTCGACTACACGGTGGTACGCGGCGATCCCGACGAGGACCTGGCGCACCGGCTGCTGCGGCTGGATCGCGCGTTGACCGAGCTGGTCGCCCGGCACGGCCCGGACGCGGTGGCCGTCGAGCGGGTGTTCAGCCAGCACAACGTCCGTACCGTGATGGGCACCGCCCAGGCGAGTGCCGTCGCGATCCTGGCCGGCGCGCGGGCCGGGCTGCCGGTGCAGACCTATACGCCCAGCGAGGTCAAGGCCGCCGTCACCGGGTCCGGCCAGGCGGACAAGGCCCAGATGACGGCGATGGTGACCAGGCTGTTGAAGCTGGACGCCGCACCCCGACCGGCCGACGCAGCGGACGCGCTGGCGCTGGCGATCTGCCACGTCTGGCGCGGCGGCACCCGGGCCAAGCTGGCCGCCGCCAGCGCCGCCGCCAAGGCCGCCGTTGCCGCTGCGCGGACCGGTGATACGTGATCGCCAGCGTGCGGGGGCGGGTCGCCGCGGTGGGGCCGGACGGCGTCGTGATCGAGGTCGGGGGCGTCGGCTTGGCCGTGTCGTGCGCGCCGAACACCGTCGCCGGGCTGCGGGTCGGCGCCGACGCCCGGTTGGCCACCAGCCTGGTGGTGCGCGAGGACTCGCTGACGCTGTACGGCTTCGCCGACGATGACACGCGCGGAATGTTCGAGCTGCTGCAGACCGCGAGCGGGGTGGGGCCGCGGCTGGCCCAGGCGGTACTCGCGGTCCACCCGCCCGATGCCGTCCGCCGGGCCATCTCCGGCGGCGACACCGTCGCGCTGACCCGGGTACCCGGTATCGGCAAGAAGGGCGCCGAGCGCCTGATCCTGGAGTTGCGTGACCGGATCGGGCCGGCCGGCGCCGGCGGCGGCCTGCCGGTGGCCGGCATCGCCTGGGCCGACCAGATCCGCCAGGCGCTGGTCGGGCTCGGCTGGACCGCCGGCCAAGCCGACGATGCGGTCACCGTGGTGGCCGACGGCCTGGACGGTCAGCCGCCGCCCCCCGTACCCGAGCTGTTGAAGCAGGCGATCCGGGTGCTCGGGCGGACCCGGTGACCGAGTCGCTGGTGTCCGCCGTCGCCTCGCCGGAGGAGCGCGAGGCGGAGGCCAGCGTCCGGCCGAAGCGGCTGTCCGAGCTGGTGGGGCAGGAGCGGGTACGCGAGCAGTTGGACCTTCTGTTGCGCAGCGCGCTGCGCCGTGGCACCCCGCCCGATCACATCCTGCTGTCCGGTTCGCCGGGTCTGGGCAAAACCACGATGGCGATGATCGTCGCCGCCGAGCTGGGGGTGGCGCTGCGGATCACCAGTGGCCCGGCGATCGAGCGCTCCGGTGACCTGGCCGCCGTGCTGACCAGCCTCTCCGCCGGCGACGTGCTGTTCATCGACGAAATCCACCGCATCGCCCGGCCCGCCGAGGAGTTGTTGTACAGCGCGATGGAGGACTTCCGGGTCGACGTGGTGGTCGGTAAGGGGCCCGGCGCGACCGCCATCCCGCTCACCGTGGAGCCGTTCACGCTGGTCGGCGCGACCACCCGGGCCGGCCTGCTGACCGGCCCGATGCGGGATCGGTTCGGCTTCACCGGCCACCTGGACTTCTACGAGCCGTCCGAACTCGAGCTCATCGTGCGGCGCTCGGCCGCCATCCTGGGCGTACCGGTCACCGACGACGGGGCCGCCGAGGTCGCGGGCAGGTCGCGGGGCACGCCGAGGATCGCCAACCGGCTGCTGCGCCGGGTCCGCGACTACGCGGAGGTACGCGCCGCCGGGGTGGTGGACGGGGCGGCGGCGCGGGCCGCGCTGCGGGTGTACGACGTCGACGAACGCGGGCTGGACCGCCTGGACCGGGCCGTGCTCACCGCGATCGTGGTGTCCTTCGGCGGCGGCCCGGTCGGCCTGTCCACGCTGGCTGTTGCCGTCGGCGAACAACCCGATACTGTTGAGGAGGTCTGCGAGCCGTTCCTCCTCCGGGAGGGGCTGATCGCACGTACCCCGCGCGGGCGGGTCGCCACCGCAGGGGCCTGGCACCACCTCGGACGCACGCCACCACCGGGAGCGGCCGGGGCGACGCCGGACCTGTTCAGCGTGCGTCCCTGACGACCCCGTGACCGGACCGTGATCTATACCGGGTCAAGTGGCGTCGGACACACCGACTAGACTCGCCGCGGTCCGTACTGGACGACGTACCTCGTGCGGGCTGGTCCGCCAGATCAGGGCCGCCACGACCCGAGCCGAACGGAAGGCTGAGCAGAGTGCCCGTCGCCGCGACTTCCAGCAGTGGCAACCCCTTCGGGATGTGGATCCTGTTGGCGTTGTTCATTGCGGCCGCGTATTTCCTGATCATCCGGCCGCAGCAGCGCCGCCGCCGCGACGTCCAGGCGGTGCAGTCCTCATTGGGCCCCGGTGACGAGGTGGTGACCGTGGCCGGCCTGTACGGCATAGTGATAGATGTCGATGACAAGATCGTGACGATCGAGGTGGCGCCGGGCGTGACCAACCGGTACGCCCGGCAGGCGATCGCCCAGGTGGTCACCTCGGCGGACCGACCGGCCGAGACAATATCCGAGCCGTCCGCCAGCGACGTTGTCGATCCCGGCTGATGCCGGCAAGCGTGGCTGGGGCAACTGCCCCAGATCTCAACGAGCCCGTACCCGTATAGGAGAACGACCGCCGTGGCCGCACCTTCCGGACAGCTCAAGGCGTCGCGATACTTCATCGCCCTCGCGCTGATCCTCGTGGCGCTGTATGCGCTGGTGTTTTTTACCGGTAACAAGAAGGCGCACCCCAAGCTGGGCCTGGACCTGCAGGGCGGCACGAGCATGACGCTGTCGGCCACGACGGCGGGCAATAACAAGGCACCCGACAAGGAGCGGCTGGAGCGCGCCCGGCAGATCATCGCCAGCCGGGTCGACACCTCCGGGGTGTCCGAGCCCGAGGTGGTGACCGAGGGCAATACCCACATCGTCGTCAACGTCGCGGGCAAGACCAGCGAAACGGACATGCGCAAGCTGGTCGCCCCGGCCGAGCTGCGCTTCCGCAAGGTCACCTCGGCGACGCCGGACACCGGCGGGCCCGAGCCCTCGCCGTCGGCATCGGCGTCGCCGTCCGCGTCCGCGGGGGCGAGCGCCAGCCCCAGTCCCGGCGCCAGTTCCACGCCGGCCGCCGACGCCAGCGCGAGCGCCAGCCCCAGTGCCAGCGCGTCGGCGGAGCCGGTCAGCGAGTCCATCGAAAAGCAGCGCGAAAAGGTGATCGCCAAGCTCGGGACGGCCTACCAGGCCGCTCAGAGCGTCCAAGCCCCCGGCCAGGTCGATCCGCAGGTGCTGCCGCTGCTCAAGCCGTTCGGCACGCTGACCGGCACCGAGGTGGCCGTCCTGCCGGTCGACATCCAGTACAACGTGCCGACGATCACCTGCAAGCAGCTCAACGCGCGGGACCCGGGCTCGATCTCGGACCCCAAGGCGACGGTCGTCGCCTGCGGCAAGGAGAACGGCGGACCGGTCAAGTACAAGCTGGAACCGGCGAAGGTGGTCGGTGAGGACGTCAAGGACGCGAACTTCACCAACGACCCGACGCAGGGCTGGGTGACCAACCTGTCCTTCCGCAACCAGGACAAGTGGACCAACCTCACCAAAGAGGTGTACGGCGACGGTACCGCGGACAAGTCGCTGCGGCGGGTCGCGATCGTGCTGGACAACGAGGTTGTGTCGGCCCCGTCCATCGACAACGTCATCCCGGGCGACGCGCAGATCTTCGGCCAGTTCACCCGCAACGACGTGGCTACCCTGGCACAGCAGCTCAAGTACGGGTCGCTGCCGCTGGCATTCAAGATCCTCGCGTTCCAGAACGTCACCGCGACGCTCGGCACCCAGCAGATGTTGATGGGCCTGCTGGCCGGCGGCATCGGGCTCGGCCTGGTCATCCTGTACTGCCTGTTCTACTACCGGGCGCTCGGCCTGGTGGTGATCGCGAGCCTGCTGATGTCCGGTGCGCTGGTCTACGGTGCGCTGGTCGAACTCGGCCGGATCAACGGGTACACGCTGAGCCTGGCCGGGATCGCGGGGTTCATCGTGGCGATCGGTATCACGGCCGACTCGTTCGTGGTGTTCTTCGAACGACTCAAGGACGAGGTCAAGGACGGGCGTACGGTGCGAAGCGCCATTCCCCGGGCCTGGATCCGGGCCCGGCGGACCATCCTGTCGGCGGACACGGTGTCGTTCCTCGCCGCCGCCGTGCTCTACTTCCTCGCCATCGGCGCGGTCAAGGGCTTCGCGTTCACCCTGGGCCTGTCGACGTTGATCGACGTCCTCGTGGTCTTCCTGTTCACCCACCCCCTGGTCGCTACGCTGGCCAGGTGGAGCGCGTT
>JAVHWE010000226.1:0-3910 GCA_032160285.1 Micromonosporaceae bacterium
GGAACCGCGAGGAGAACATCGCCGAGTTGCCCACCGACTCCTGCACGATCTGGGCGATCTCGGCCGGGTCGAACACCACGAGGTCCGCCCCCGGCGGTTCGTCCACGACGTCGGGCAGGCGCACGACTATGCCGTCGTCGGCCGGCACCACCTGTCCGTCCACGCCGTACCGTTCCGTCAGCCGCCGGCCGATGGCGAGCGCCCACGGTGCGTTCACCCGGGCGCCGAGCACGCAGTGCACCGCCAGTCGCCAGTCCCCGAGCTCGTCGCGGAACCGCTCGACCACGATCGTCCGGTCGTCGGGGAGCTGGCGCGTCGCCTCCCGCTGTTCGCCGAGGTACGCCAGGAGGTTGTCGGCGGCCCAGGCGTCGAGGCCACCGTCGTGCAGCGCCGACCGGGCGACCGCGTCACCCTGGCGGGTGAGCTGGCGCAGCCGGGCGCCGATGGCCCGCCCCAGCTCGACCGGCCGGCCCGGCGTGTCGCCCTTCCAGAACGGCATCCGGGCGGGGGCTCCCGGCGCCGGCACGACGAGGACCCGGTCCGGGGTGATGTCCTCGATGCGCCAGGACGTCGAGCCGAGCAGGAATACGTCCCCCACCCGGGACTCGTACACCATCTCCTCGTCCAGTTCGCCGACCCGCTTGCCGGTGGCCGCGCCGGCCAGGAAGACCCCGAACAGGCCCCGGTCGGGGATGGTGCCGCCACTGGTCACGGCGAGTCGCTGGGCGCCCGGACGGGCGGTGAGCAGGTCGGTGGCGCGGTCCCAGACCAGGCGCGGGCGGAGCTCGGCGAACGCGGTCGACGGGTACCGCCCGGAGAGCATGTCGAGCACGCCGGTCAGCGCCGAGGCGGGCAGCTCGGCAAAAGGCGCGGCGCGTCGCACCAGGGCGGTCAGGTCGGGCACCGACCACGGGTCGACCGCCACCATCGCGACGACCTGCTGGGCCAGCACGTCGAGCGGATTGCGCGGGTAGCGCATCTCCTCGATCGCCCCGGCGGTCATCCGTTCGCTGACCACGGCGCAGGACACCAGGTCACCGCGGTGCTTCGGGAAGACCACCCCGCGCGACACGGCGCCCACCTGGTGGCCGGCGCGGCCGATGCGTTGCAGGCCGGAGGCGACCGTGGGCGGTGCCTCCACCTGCACCACGAGGTCGACCGCGCCCATGTCGATGCCGAGTTCGAGGCTTGAGGTGGCCACCACGGCGGGGAGCTGGCCGGATTTGAGCGCCTCCTCGATCTGACGCCGCTCCTCGCGCGAGACGCTGCCGTGATGGGCGCGTGCGACGAGCGGCGGGGCACCCGTCGCGATCGTCGACTGCGCCATGATCTCGGCCGGCGCGCGGGTCGGGGCGCGGACCTGTGCACCGCCCGGTGCACCGCGACCGGGGGCACCGCCCGGTGCGGCGTCGTCGTACCGGTCCGCGGCTATCTCGTTGAGCCGCGCGCAGAGCCGCTCCGCCCCGCGGCGCGAGTTGGTGAACACGATCGTGGACCGGTGCGCCGAGATCAGGTCGAAGATCCGCTCCTCGACCGCCGGCCAGATGGAGGCCCGGGTGGGTCCGCCGAGCTCGGCGTCGTCGTCACCCGTCGGTCCGTCGAGTCGGGTCATGTCCTCGACCGGCACCTCGACGCTGATCTCGATCGTCTTGGCCGTCGGCGGCGCGACGATCTCCACGGCCGCGCCGCCCCCCAGGAATGCGGCGGTCTCGGAGATCGGCCGGACGGTTGCCGACAGGCCGATCCGCTGGGCGGGCCGGTCGAGCAGCGCGTCCAGCCGTTCCAGCGACAGCGCCAGGTGTGCCCCGCGCTTGGTCGCGCAGATCGCGTGCACCTCGTCGACGATCACTGTGTCGACGCCGCGCAGTGACTCGCGGGCCGCGGAGGTCAGTAGGAGGAACAGCGATTCGGGGGTCGTGATCAGGATGTCCGGCGGGGTGCGGGCGAAGGCCCGGCGCTCGTCGGCCGGCGTGTCCCCGGTGCGCATCCCGACGGTGATGTCGGGCGGTGCGACACCCAACCGGGACGCCGCCTGCCGGATGCCGGTCAGCGGCGCGCGGAGGTTGCGCTCGACGTCGACTGCCAGTGCCTTCAGCGGGCTCACGTAGAGCACCCGGCAGCGGCGTGCGGGGTCGGCGGGTGGAGCGGTCGCCAGCCGGTCGAGCGACCACAGGAACGCGGCGAGGGTCTTGCCGGAGCCGGTCGGCGCGACCACCAGAGCGTGCCGGCCGGCAGAGATCGCGGCCCACGCGCCGGCCTGCGCGGGGGTCGGCTCGGCGAAGGCGCTCGAGAACCAGGCCCGCGTCGCGTCGGAGAACCGGGCCAGCGTTGTCATGTCGCCAATCCTGCCTCGGGGGTACGACAACCACCCTCTGGAGTACTGCGTTATTACTGCTGGATCATGCCCTGTGGTCGTATCGTTCCCCCGTCGGTCCGGCGAGTGCCGGAGCCTGGCGGAGGCAGGGAGGCCGTGGTGTCGGGTACGCAGCGGACGTCGGGTTCGGCGCACATGTCGGGTACGGCGCGCGCGGCGGCGACGCAGCGCATGATCGGTCAGGACGGTGAGGTTCTGCTCCGCCAGATCGACGGCAGACTGGACGCCCTGCGATCCGATCCGGACCTGGCGGCCGCGGAGCGGGTCGCGGCCGCGCTCCGCCACCTGGTCGCCGTGACGGCTCGGGCCAGCGCGGCCGATCTGGCCCGGGTGCGGGCGGCGGTCCGGTACTTCGCCTCACCCGGCCGGACCCGGCCGCCGTCGTCGCGGTACGGCCCGCTCGGTGCGACCTGGACGGCCGGTGCCGGCTGGTCGGGCTGGGTGGGCGGCCCGGGGCGGCGCACCGACCACGGGTCCGCCCGGAGCATCGACGACGACGTACGCGTGGTCAACGAGATCCTCCGCGACCGGGGCCGGGCGGACGCGTGGTCACGGCCGGGCTGTGGCGACGGGCTGCTCGACCCGGGGCACGGTCAGGCCGCGGGCTGACCGCCGCCCGACCGGCGTCCGGCCTCAACTTCCGAGCATGTCGGGCTCAACCGGCGATGCCGAGGTACGGCGGGACGGGTACGGTCACGCCGACATCGGGTAGGGCCCGGCCGGGCGTCAGGCGCAGCGGCACGACCCCGGCCCAGTAGGGTAGCGCGTGGTCGTCCGGGTCGTCGGCGACGCCGCCGCTACGCACCTTGGCCGACACCTCGGCGAGCGGCAGTGCGAGTACGGCGGTCTGGGCGAGCTCACGCCGGGTCGGGGGCCGGCTGTCCGAGCCCCGGCCCGGGGCCACCTTCTCCACCAGGGCCGCCAGCACGCGACGCAGCTCGGCGTCGTCGTCGACCGGTCGCGCCGTCCCGTGCGCCACCACCGATCGGTAGTTGGCCGAGTGGTGGAACTGCGACCGGGCCAGCACCAGGCCGTCGAGCAGGGTCACCGCGACGCACACGGCCAGGCCGCCGCCGCGCGCGGCCAGCATCGGTCGGCTGCCGGTCGAACCGTGTACGTACAGCGTCGTGCCGATCCGCACGTGCAGCGTCGGCAGCACGCGTGGCTCGCCGTCCACCACGAAGCCGAGATGGCAGCTGATCGCCTCGTCGAGAATCGCGTGCACCCGGGCGGCGTCGTAGGTCGCCCGCGCGTCCAGGCGCAGCGGGGTGGTGCGCGGGGTCGGTGGGTACATTGCGCGGCCTCCAATGTACTAGTACGATCACTGAACTGTGCCAGTACAGTATCAGTTGGCGGGATCGACCGCCGCGGAGATCTCGGCGAGCGTCGAGGCCGCGGTCCGCGACGGCCGGCTCGCACCCGGCGCGGGCCTGCCGCCGGTGCGTGCGCTCGCCGCCACCCTCGGGGTGAGTCCGGCGACCGTCGGCGCCGCGTACCGGGTGCTGCGCGACCGCGGCGTGATCTCCACCGCCGGCC
>JAVHWE010000312.1:0-3406 GCA_032160285.1 Micromonosporaceae bacterium
TGCCGGCGGGCAGCCCCCCGCTGCGGGCCTGCGCCGCGATCTGGGCACGGATCTGCTCGTACGGTGGGTCCACCGCGGTGTGGTCGATAACGACGAGCATGCCGGGCCTCTGCGGCGAGATTGTGACGAGGTTTGTCCCATACCGTAGCGGAGGCAGTCCAGTCACGACTGGTGGCACACGGGTCGAGGCGCCCGGAACCGGTTGGCGCCGCCCCAGTCCGCCTGCCCCGGCTCGAAGACCGGGAACGGGGGACCGCCGAGGAACGCCGGCTTCGCCGACAGGTACAGCGAACCGGGGATGCGGGATGTCGCGCTCGGCGAGCCCCACTTGACGACGCCGTTGTCCATGCTGGCGGCGTGGTGGCCGGCCTGACTGCGGCCAGCCGAGCGTTCCGAAATTTCGGTTCTGGCGCGGATGCCGATTTCACCACCGGGTACCCCGATACACATCGATCGACCTTGATACTGTCGGTGCACGTTGATGGCGGTCCGCCAGGCGTACGAGGGTTACCTCCAGCGTTCCGTGTTGGCTTCCGAGGTGGCCGTCACCCGAGCAGTCCGGTCCGATGCAGCGGAGGAACCATGCGCGACGGTAAATCCAGACCACGGCTTCTGATGGCGGGGTGCGCAATGGCGCTGACCCTGCCGGTCGTCCTCGCCCCAGCCACGCCCGCCGCTGCCGCGACGACCAGCTGGACGGTCAACGGCCCGACAGCCACCTCGCCGGTGAGCGCCCTGGTTACTCTCACCGACGGCGTGCTGACGCTGTCGGTACGGCGCAACGGCGTCACCGTGCTGTCGCCGGCGGCGGTCGGGATCGTCACCACCACCGCCGACCTGACCAGGGGCCTCGTCTTCGTGAGCCGCAGCGACCGGCCGGTCACCGAGTCCTACACGATGGTCACCGGCAAGCAGCGCAGCCGGCAGAACGCCTTCACCGAGACAACGTTGTCATACACCGGCACCGGCGGTACCCGGATGGACCTGGTGGTGCGCGTGGCCAACGACGGTGTGGCGTACCGGTACAACCTGCCCGCCACCGGCACCATCCGGGTCACTCGGGAGGCGTCGGCCTGGTCGGTTCCGGCGTCGGCACCGGCCTGGCTGCAGGCCTACCAGATCGAGGACCAGGGCCGGTGGTTCCAGTCGACGGCCGGCGGCGCACCAGCCGGCAGGTACGCCTACCCGATGCTGTTCAACGTGAACAACACCTTCGTGCTGCTCGCCGAGTCGGGCGTGGACGGGCGCTACGACGGCAGTACCCTCAACCACGCCGCGGGTTCGGGCTCCTACACGACCATGCTGATGGACGCCCAGATCACGTCCACCGGCCCGCTGTCCACGGTATGGCGGACCGCCGTCGTCGGTGACCTGTCGACCGTCACCCAGTCGCGGCTCGTCGACGACGTCGCGCCGCCGTCCAAGATCGCGGATACGTCGTGGATCCACCCCGGTACCGTCGCGTGGTCGTGGCTGACCGAGCACGCCAGCCCCAGCGACCCGGCCCGGCAGCGGGCGTACGTCGACTTCGCGCAGCAGAACAAGTGGCCGTACATCCTCATTGACGAGGGCTGGGACGCCAGCTGGGTGCCCAGTGTGGTCAGCTACGCGGCGGCGCGCGGGGTAGGCGTGCTGCTCTGGTTCAACTCCAGTCAGCTTCGGACCGCCGCGCAGCAGCAGGCCATGCTTCCCCTGGTCAAGAGCTGGGGTGTGGCCGGCATCAAGGTTGACTTCATCTTCGACGACAACCAGCCCACGATGCAGTGGTACGACGGGATTCTCGCCCGGACCGCCCAGCTCAAACTGATGATCAACTTCCACGGCGCGGACATGCCACGCGGCATGCAACGCACCTGGCCGCACGTGATGACGGCGGAGGCGGTGTTCGGCGCGGAACAGCAGAACAACATGGCCGCCTTCAACACCATCCTGCCGTTCACCCGCAACGCGGTGTCCAGCATGGACTTCACGCCGGTTGTGTTCAGCATCAAACGCAACACGACGGACGCACACGAGGTCGCGACCTTCGTGGTCTTCGAATCCGGCTGGACGCACGCCGCCGACAACCCAGAGTCCTACCGGGCCCACCCCGAGGCGCTGCGTACGCTCAACATGCTCCCCACCGTCTGGGACGAAACCAGGCTGTTGGCCGGTACGCCCGGCCGGGAGGCCTATGTCGCGCGGCGCAACGGCGGCCGGTGGTACATCGGTGGGATCTCGGGGATCTCGGCGAAGACCTTCACCACCCCGCTGAACTTCCTCGGCTCCGGGCAGTGGATGGTCGACACGCTCCGAAACGGAACCACCCCCACCTCACTCCTGCACGAGACCAGGGTGGTCGACAATACCGCGACCCTATCGGTTCCGATGCTGACCAACGGCGGATTCGTATCCGTGGTGTGCCCGTTCACCGCCGGCATGACCGGATGCGCATGACGATCAGGATTGAATGATCACCATTCGGCTGGCGGCGACGATGCACCGTCGCCGCCGGCCGAGCCGGCAACTTTCCACCGAGGGGACGCGATGAGGCGCCTGGCGATACTGCCCGTACTGGGGCTTGTCCTGTTCTCGCTGTCGACCGTCGGCGACGTCCGGGCCGGCTCGTACCTCACCATCGGGCCGGCGCCCGCCGGAGCCGGCGAGCCGGACCAGGAGGAGGCCCGCCCGGGCGGCGAAACCGAAGGCGACGCGAGCGCGCCCGAGCAGGGCCCGGCCGGTGCCGACCAGTGGTTCACCGCGCAGCGGCTGTACCCGTACCGGTCGAACCCGTCGCTCGGCGCCGCGTACCTGACCGCCCAGGACCAGACCGTCCGGCTGCGGGCCGCCGCCGGGCCGTCGATCGCGGCCGCCTGGCAACCGCTTGGACCGACCAACATCGGCGGTCGGATCACCGACCTGGTCGCCGACCCGACCCGCGCCGACACGGTGTACGCCGGTGCGGCCACCGGCGGCGTGTGGCGCAGCACCAACGCGGGCCAGACGTTCACCAGCTCGTGGCCGGCCAACCTCACCCCGTCGATCGGCGCGCTGGCGATCACACCGACCGGTACCCTCTACGCCGGTACCGGCGAGGGCAACCCCGGTGGCGGCAGCGTCACCTTCCCGGGTAACGGTGTCTACCGGTCCACTGACGCCGGGGCGAGTTGGACCCCGGCCGGACTGGCCGGCAGTGACCGTATCGCTCGGTTGGCCATCGACCCGACCAACGCCAACCGGATCTTCGCGGCCGCGACCGGGAGCCTTTTCGTACCCGGCGGGGTACGCGGCCTCTACCGGACCACGGACGGGGGCACCACCTGGCAACTCGTGCTGGGCGGGAGCACCGCCACGACGGGTGCGGTCGACGTCGCCATCGACCAGAACAACCCGAGCCGGATCTTCGCGGTGATGTGGGACCACCGGC
>JAVHWE010000322.1:0-5464 GCA_032160285.1 Micromonosporaceae bacterium
CTGCCAGCCGCCGCCATTCCAATACCTCATCGAGCCGCTGACCGTCGACCGTGTGTACCCGGGCGGCACCGCGAACGCGGGTGGCGACGCGTACTGCGCCGTCGTCGCGCACGGCGCGTAGCAGGTGGCCGGAGTCGTCGTCGCGCAGTTGGCCGTGGCGTCACTCGATACCGTGTGCTGGATCGCCTCCGCGTAGTCGCGGACGTAGGCGCCGGCGGTGGCCTGCTTGCGGTGGATGTCGGACATCAGGATGCCCGTGCCGATGGCACCGACGATCGCCACCACCGCGATACCCATGATGGTCACCGCGACGAGCAACTCGAGCAGGCTCTCCCCGCGATCGTCCGGAGTGCGCATCAGACCTTCACCTGCGCGAAGATGCCGTACATCGCCGATACGAGCGCGACGGCCACGAACCCGACCACCAGACCCATCGCGATGATCACGGCCGGTTCGAACAGCGCGGTCAGCTTCTTGAGCTTGTAGTCGAGTTCGCCCTCGTAGTAGCGGGCGGTGACCTCAAGCTGGGTGTCGAGCGTGCCCGTCTCCTCACCGACCCGCATCATCCGGGCGGCGGTACCGGGAAAGAGCCGGGTGTCGGCCAGCGGCCGGGCCAGGCCCTCACCCTCCAGCATGGCCTCGCCCACCCGGTCCAGGGACCGCACGAAAACGAGGTTGCGCAGCGACCCGGTGGCAACCCGTAGCGCCTCCGGCAGGGGTACGCCCGCGCCGGCCATCGATGAGAGAACGCGGCAGAAGCGCTCGACGAGCGCGAACTGGATGGTGTCACCGAGTACCGGTACGGCCAGCAGGAGTCGGTCGCGGGCGTACCGGCCGCGTTCGGTAGTCAGCGCCGCGTAGGTGATCAAAGCGATCCCGGCACCACCGGTCAGCACGGCCCACCACCACTGGGTGAGGAAGTCGGTGAATCCGAGCAGCATGCGGGTGGGGAGTGGCAGCTTGGCGTCCAGGCTGATGAAGAAGACCTTGAACCGGGGAAGCACGAACGCCGCCAGCACCACCACCGTGACCACGGCCATCAGTGCGATCACCGAGGGGTAGATCAGGGCGGCCTTGACCTTGCGCCGCGCCTCCATGTCGCGTTCCAGGTACTTCGCGAGCTGGTCCAGGACGGTGTCGAGCTGGCCGGTGACCTCGGCCGAGCGGAGGATCCCGCGATAGTACTCGGGGAAGATCCTGGGGTGCCGGTCGATGCAGTCCGACAGCTTCTCGCCGCCGCGCAGGCCGTCCTCGAGTTCGACCATCATCGTGCGTACCGACGGGTTGCTCGCCTCCTCGCCCAGCACCCGCACCGCGTCCAGCAGCGGGAGTCCGGCCCGGATGAACGCGCCGAGCTGCCGGGAGAGGTGCATGACCTCTTCGCGCTTGACCCTCCTGGCGGACAGCTCGAACCGCAGCAGACTCTTCTTCTCGGTGAGCCGGATCCCGCGCAGTTCACGCTCGTACAGTGCGAGCTCGGCGGCCTCCCGGTCGGGGGCCTTCATCACACCGGTGGCGGGCTGCCCGTCGGGACCGGTCGCCGCGTAGGCGTACTTGATCATGTCAGCTCCCTGCGACGTAGATCGAACGGAGCACCTCGGCGAGGTTCGTCACGCCGGCTTCGACCAGACTGGCCGCCTCTTCGGCGAGGGTGCGCATTCCTTCGTACCGGGCGACCTTGCGGATCTCGTCGTGCGCGGCGCGGGCGAGGATCAGTTCCCGGATCGAGTCGGTGACCGGCATCATCTCGTACACGCCGACCCGCTCCAGAAAACCGGTATGGATACAGAAGTTGCAGCCGGCGCCGCGGGTGAAACCGTCCTCGGGCGCCTGGCCGCCGATCGCGGACAGCACCGCGAGCTCTTCGGCCGTCGGCTGGTACGGCTCGCGGCAGTGCGTGCACATCCGGCGTACCAGGCGCTGCGACAGCACAGCGGAGACCGACGACGCGACCAGGAAACTCTCGATGCCCATGTCGAGAAGCCGGTGCAGCGCCGACACCGCGTCCGTGGCGTGCAACGAGGACAGGACGAAGTGTCCGGTGAGCGCGGACTGCACGGCGATCCTGGCCGTCTCCACGTCGCGGATCTCCCCCACCAGGATGACGTCCGGATCTTGACGCAGGATCGACTTGAGACCGCCGGCGAAGTTGATGCCCGCCTGCTCGTTGATCTGGATCTGGTTGATCGACGGAAAGGTGTACTCGACCGGGTCCTCGATCGTCATGATGTTGCGATCGGGGCTGTTGATTTCGCCGAGCGAGCCGTACAGCGTGGTTGTCTTGCCGCTGCCGGTCGGGCCGGCGCAGATCACCATGCCGTACGGGGAGCGGAGCAGGGCGGAGTACCGCTCGGTCATGTCGTGCGGCATCCCGAGCTGCTCCAACCGGAACAGCGGCCGGCTCTTGTCGAGCAACCGCAGCACGACCTTTTCGCCGCCGATGGTTGCCGTGGTGGATACGCGGATGTCGATGGCGCGGCCCTCAACGTCCATGCTGATCTGCCCGTCCTGGGGGCGGCGACGCTCGACGATATTCATGCCGGCGAGAATCTTGATCCGGCTCGCCACCGCTGGTGCCATGGATCCGGGTAGGTCGAGGACCTGGTGCAGGGCGCCGTCGATGCGGTACCGCACCCGGATCCGGTCGCCCTGCGGCTCGATGTGGATGTCCGATGCCCGGTCCCGCAGCGCCTGCGTGATCATGAGCTGCACGACCTGTACCACCGGTGCCTCGTCCGCGGCGGCGGTGTCGGGGCGGACCGCGTCCCGGCGCAGGACATCCCGCGCCTCGAAGGCCGTGACCTGGGCGCTGACCGCGGTGAGTGCGCGATAGCTGATCCCGATCGCGCGCATGATGTCGGAGGGGGCGGCCACCGTGATGGTCAGCGGCCGACCGATGGCGGCTCGCAGGATCGCCGACGTACTGTCCGAGGGGTCGGCGACGGCGACCACGACACGGTCGGCGTCCGTCGACAGTGGAATGGCCACCTGCGCGCGAGCGATCGCCTCGTCCAGGAGCGCGGTCGCCGCCGGGTCCGGCGTGACCGTCCGAAGATCGGCGACGTCCAGTGAGCGCTGCTTGGCCACGACCCCGGCGAGATCGCGTTCGGTGAGCGTGCCGAGCTCGATCAACAGTTGGCCGATCCGCTTTCCGCGTTGCGTCCGCAACTCCGCGAGCGCCGCGAGGATCTGGTCGCGGCTCGCCAGGTTGGCGTCGACCACCATCTCGCCGAGCCGGGTGCCGCCCGCTTTGACGGCGAGATCGGTCGGGCCGACCTCGGTGCCGGCCACCGGCGTAGTCGGCTGAGGCGCCGCCGCCGTTGTCGCCCTGGAGGCTCGATTTCGCATCTTCATGCCGGCCCGCCGACCCGTACCCGTGGCTGCGCTTCGATGTCCTTGGGGTACAGGCTGCGGGTGACGGCATCGTCGTAGGTCACCAGGCCGGCCTGGACGAGCGCCGACAGCGACTGCTCGAAGGTGATCATGCCGTCGCGCTGGCCGGTCACCACCGTGTTGCGCAACTGGTGGGTCTTGCCGTCCTTGATGAGGTTGCGGACCGCCGAGTTGGCCACCAGCACCTCGTACGCGGCGACCACGCCTCCCCCGACCCGGGGAATTAGCCGCTGGTACACGATTCCGGTGAGCGAGGCGGCGAGTTGCACGCGTACCTGGGCCTGCTGTTCGGGTGGGAAGACGTCGATCATGCGGGACAGTGACTGGGCCGTGTCGTTGGTGTGCAGCGTGGCGAAGACCAGGTGGCCGGTCTCGGCAATGGTCAGGGCGAACCGGATCGACTCCAGGTCGCGCATCTCGCCGACCAGCAGCACGTCCGGGTCCTCGCGGAGCGCCGAGCGCAACGCGTCGGGGAACGAGGCGGTGTCCGAACCGACCTCACGCTGGTTCACCGCGGAGCGCTTATGCTCGTGCAGGTACTCGATCGGGTCTTCGATCGTGATGATGTGGCAGGCCCGGTCCGTGTTGATCTGGTTGATGACCGCCGCCAACGTGGTCGACTTGCCCGACCCGGTCGGCCCGGTGACCAGGACCAGACCCTGGTGCCGGCGCGCGAAGTCGCCGATGACCGGCGGCAGGCCGAGGTCGTGCAGGGCGGGGATCTGACGGGGAATCATCCGCAGCGCGACCGCGGTCAGGCCGCGCTGGATGAAGGCGTTGCCTCGGACACGGGCGCTGTCGCGCCAGCTGAAGGAGAAGTCGTACTCGTACGTGCTCTTGCGGGCCGTTGCCTGCTCAGCTGTGAGCAGATCTGCGAGCATCGCGGCCGTATCGTCGCCGGTTAGCACCGCGTGCCCGATGACCGCGTGCAGTTCGCCGTGGACCCTGATCTGCGGCGGCATTCCGGCGGTGAGCAGTAGATCGGTACCCCGCGCGTCCCACAGCTCCCCGAGTAGACCATCAATGCTGGTGCCGATTGTGTGACCGTGCATGACATCCTCCCGGAGATAGCGCGGTGAGTCGGGGACTGGAGCGGGCGGGGAAGGCCCGGTTGCGGCCCTCCCCGCCGTATGGGATGGCTCCTAGCAGGCAGCGGCGCCCACGGCGCCGGTCACGTTGCCGGTGGCAGCGTCGTAGGTGATGGTGTACTTGGTGGAGGACGGAGCTTCCTTCAGGTAGCCGCCCGTGACAAGCGCCGCAATATCAGCCGCGTGAGCCGCCGGAACGGCGGTGCTCTTGGCGTAGAACGCCTCGGAGGCGACCTCGACGTTCTTCTTGTCGGTCTTGCAGGCCGCGAGGACGCCATCGTTGCTGAACGCACTCACCGCGAACACGGTGATACCCGCGAGTACACCGAGAATGACCACGACGATGAGCAGCTCGATCAACGTGAACCCGTTGTCGTTCTTGCGAACCGCCTGAATACGTTGACGCATGAAATTCCTCCTTTGACTGACGGCAGTCGACGCGACTGCCAACGATTTGCCACCCGGCGCGTCGAGGCCGCTCCGGCCCTTTCGAAATACGCTGCCATTGGCTCCGGTACGCCGGCCGGTCGCGGTTCGACGCTCAACTCACGCTGTATGCGAGCGTCACAGTCTCGTTCTTGCAGTTGTTGTTCGTGACAACCGTTATCCCCGGGACCGACAGATTTCCATTCGCCGGCACCGCACGGTTCATCTGGACCGGGCTTCCCGAGACGGTATAATCGGCGCTTGTGCACTGGGCCTTTGTTGAACTGAGAAAGGTGGCTGTGACTGTGTGGGCCCAGTAACGGAAGGCGTTGACGTTGGCAATGGTCGCCGTCACAGTTTTGGTGGTGCCGCTGCCACCACCAACCGCGCCTGTGATCGTCAGGACGGACGCGGCGCGAAACCGGGCCGTACTGGTCCCGGTGCCGTGTGCCCGGTCGTACGCCCACGCCGGCGACGTCCCCGACACGGCCAGTCCGACGCCACATGCAGCCGCGACCAGGAACCTGAGCATGACCAACGCTCCTTTTGTTGTTCGG
>JAVHWE010000333.1:0-5499 GCA_032160285.1 Micromonosporaceae bacterium
TCTCACCCGGGCGCGCGATCAGGTCGACGCCGCAGAGCACCGGTGACTCCGCGCCGGGGTAGTGGAACTCGACCCCGCGAAGCTCCAGGTCGCCGCGCCGGGGTAGGAAGGTGACCGGGTCCGCCGCGACCGTGACGCTGGTCTCGCAGGTGAGGACCTCCTCGATCCGCTCGGCGCACACCTCGGCTCGCGGGATCATCACGAACATGAAGGTGGCCATCATGACCGCCATCAGGATCTGCATCAGGTAGCTGAGGAACGCGGTCAACGCACCTATCTGCATCGCCCCGCTGTCGATGCGGTGGCCGCCGAACCACAGCACGGCGACGCTCGACACGTTGACCACCAGCATGACGGTCGGAAACATCAGCGCCATCAGCCGCCCGACACCGAGCGAAACGGCCATGAGTTCGGTGTTGGCGCCGCCGAAGCGGGCCTTCTCGTGGTTGTCGCGGACGAAGGCGCGGATCACCCGGATACCCATGATCTGCTCGCGCATCACCCGGTTGACCTTGTCGATGCGTACCTGCATGGTGCGGAACAGCGGCCGCATCCGCACGATGATCAGCGCCACCAGTCCGATCAACACCGGCACGATGACCAGCAGCAGAGCCGACAACGGTACGTCCTGGCGAAGCGCCAGGACGATGCCGCCGAAGCACATGATCGGGGCCGACACCATCAGCGTGAAGGTCAACAGCACCAGCATCTGTACCTGCTGGACGTCGTTGGTGGTGCGGGTGATCAGCGACGGCGCGCCGAAGCTGCCGACCTCGCGGGCGGAGAACGTCTGTACCCGGTCGAAGATCGCCGTACGGACGTCGCGGCCGAGGGCGGTCGCGGTCCGGGCGCCGAAGTAGACGGCGATGATCTGGGCGACGATCTGGACCAGCGTCACCGCGGTCATGCCGGCGCCGATGCGCAGCACATAGCCGGTGTCGCCCTTCACCACACCGTTGTCGATGAGGTCGGCGTTGAGCGTCGGCAGGTAGAGCGTCGCCAGGGTCTGGATGAACTGCAGTCCGACCACCAACGCGATCGGTGTCCGGTACGGCCGCAGATGCGTTCGGAGCAGTCGGATCAACACGTCACGGAACCCCCGTCTGTCGCGGTCTCTCTCGTCGTCGGTGCGGACGGCCGCACCAGCAGCCCGTCCAGCAGGAACGTCACGATCTCGGCGGCGCCCATCGCATCGACCTCGCCGAATACGCCGTGCGCGGTGGCGCCGACCATCATCACGAGCAGCAAAGCCACGCTGTCGGGGCTGCTCCGCAGGAGTTCGGAGTCCGGCTCGATCAGCGCAGCGATGGCGCTCAGCATCCGGCCGCGGGACTCCGCCAGCCGGCTCGCCAGCTCCGGCGGTACATCGGCGGCCATGGCCATGCCGCGTGCCGCCGCGATCAGCTTGGCGTTCTCGTTGAACCGGCGACCGAGCAGGTCGGCCACCAGGGTGAGGCGGGCACGCAGGTCGACGACGGACGCGTAGCCGCGCAGCGCCTCCTGCATCGGCGCCGGGTCCAGACACTGCACCATCGCCGCCTGGATCAGCGAGGTCTTGTCCGGGAACACGCCGAAGATGGTCCCCTCGGCGACCCCGGCCGCTTGCGCGATCTGACGGGTGCTTATGGCCAGGCCGTGCTCGCGTAACAGCGGTACGGTGGCCGCGATGAGGGCGGCCCGCCGGTCGTCGGGTGCCATCGCCGGGACCCGCCGACGGCGGACGTCGGTCGCGGGCGTGGGATGGGCGTCGGTCGACACGCCGGGAAGCATACTGAGCGAGTGCTCACTCATTCAAGCGGATTTTTGACCCCGGGTCACCGGACGCGCAGCAGCTTGTTCGGTGAGCCGGTGCCCGCGTTGACGATCTTGTCAAGGCTCGCGCTCGCGAGAAGAATGGCGCGGACCTCGCGCGGTGTGGCGGTGGGATGGACGCCGAGGATGAGCGCGGCCGCGCCGGCGACATGCGGCGCCGCCATGCTGGTGCCCGACATGACCGCGGTGGCGGTGTCGCCGGTGTTGGAGGTGGAGATGACGTCCACGCCCGGGGCGAAGATGTCCAGGCAGGTCCCGTAGTTGGAGAAGGCGGCGCGGGTGTCCGTCACGTCGGTCGCGCCGACCGTGATGGCCTCGGGGACGCGTGCCGGCGAGCTGGAGCAGGCGTTCGCGTGGCTGTTGCCGGCGGCGACGGCGTAGGTGATGCCGGCGGCGATGGACTTCTGTACGGCGCTGTCGAGCGCGCGGTCGCCGGGGCCGCCGAGACTCATGTTGGCGACGGCCGGCTGCTTCGCGTTCCTGGTGACCCAGTTGACACCGGCGATGATCTGGGAGTACAGGCCGGAACCTTCACAATCGAGCACCCGGACGGCGACGAGCCGGACGCTCTTGGCCACGCCGTAGGTGCTGCCGGCGATGGTACCGGCGGTGTGCGTGCCGTGGCCGTTGCAGTCGTCGGCGGTGGCGTCGTTGCCGATGAAGTCGTATCCGTAGCTGGCCCGGCCGCCGAAGTTGGTGTCGGTCTTGCGGACGCCGGTGTCGAGGTCGTAGACGTGTACCCCGCTGGCCGTACCGGGGTAGTTGTAGGTTCTGTTGAGAGGCAGCCGGGGCTGGTCGACGCGGTCCAGACCCCAGGGCGGATTGGTCTGGGTGCCGGCGAGGGTGATCCGGCGGTCCTGCTCGACGTAGTCGACGGTGGCGCTCGCGGCGAGTTGCCGGGCGGCGACGGGAGTGAGTTGGGCGGCGAATCCGTGGATCGTGTCCGTATAGGCGTAGTGCAGCCTGCCGTGGTACTTGCGGGTGAGCGCCTCGGCAACGCTCCCGATGGCGGCCGACCCGGCGGTGCCGCCCGCGACCGCAGCGCCGGCCTTCAAGACCACGATGTACCGGTTGCTGACGGCGCCCGGCGCGTTGGCGCCGGTGACAGTGCTCTCGGCGGGTGCGGCGGCCTGAGCGGTGCCGGTGCCGACGGTGGCGGTGAGCGTGACCGCGGCGGTCGACAGCGCGAGCAGCCGGACGAACCGGCTGCCTGGGCGCCCGACGCTGGCGTGATGACGGCTCATCCTGTGATCCCCCTCGGCTTGCCGTCACACCGCGATCTGCGGTCGGACCAGCCCTATGCTCCGAGCGTGGGGGAGTGTCGCGGGACCCGGCGGGTAGCGACGTGGGTGTCGGCGTGGTGAGGTATTGACGTTCCGTCAAGTCACCGGGTTTACTTGAGCACCATAATTCAATACGTGAACTAATGGTAACTAGCAACCGGGAGCAGCAGTGGATCAGCTACGGGACCTCGCCCCTGACTTCCGATGGGGGGTAGCCACCTCCGCATACCAGATCGAGGGCGCGGTTGCCGAAGACGGTCGCACACCGTCGATCTGGGATACCTTCTGCCAGGTGCCGGGAGCGATCGACAACGGCGACACCGGCGATCCGGCCTGCGACCACTACCACCGGTGGCAGGACGACGTCGCCCTGATGCGCGATCTCCGCCTCGACGCGTACCGGCTGTCCATCTCCTGGTCCCGCGTGCTGCCCGACGGTACCGGCCGGGTCAACGCGGCCGGGCTCGACTTCTACGAGCGGCTGGTCGACGGGCTGCTGGAAGCCGGCATCACGCCGTTCGTGACGCTGTACCACTGGGATCTCCCGCAGGTGCTCCAGGATCGCGGCGGCTGGCCCGCCCGGGACACCGCGTACGCGCTGGCCGACTACACCGCCGTGGTCGCGAGCCGGCTCGGCGACCGGGTCGGCGACTGGTTCACGCTCAACGAACCGCTCTGCTCGGCCTGGATCGGCCACCTCGAAGGGCGGATGGCACCCGGCGAACGCGACATCGCCCGCGCCGTCCCCGCCTCGCACCACCTGTTGCTCGGCCACGGGCTCGCGGTGTCGGCGCTGCGCGCCAACTCGCCCGGGCCGGTCCGGGTGGGCGCCACCCTCAACCTCAGCCCGTGTGAACCGGCGACCGCCGACCCCCGCGACGTCGCGGCGGCGGTCCGCTCCGACGGTCACACCAACCGGTGGTGGCTGGACCCGCTGTACGGGCGCGGTTACCCGGCCGACATGGTCGAGGTGTACGGGGTGACGCCGCCGGTGCACCCCGGTGACCTCGACATCATCGCGACGCCGGTCGACCACCTCGGCATCAACTACTACTTCCGCCAGGTGGTGACCGACGACCCGCAGGGCCCGCTGCCGTACATCCGCAGCGTCGGTGTACCCGGAGCACAGCAGACCGCGATGGGCTGGGAGGTCCACCCGGCCGGTCTGGAGGAGGTGCTGCTGCGGGCGCACACCGAGTACGGCGCCGACCGGCTGTACATCACCGAGAACGGCTCGGCCTGGCCCGAGGTGGCCGGCCCCGACGGCCCGTTCGACGACCCTGACCGGTTCGCCTACCTGCGCGACCACATCGCGGCGGTGGCCCGGGCGGCCGGTGCCGGCGTCCCGGTGGCCGGCTACTTCCACTGGTCGCTGATGGACAACTTCGAGTGGGCGTACGGGTACGACAAGCGGTTCGGACTGATTCACGTCGACTACGACACCCAGCGGCGCACGATCCGGACCAGCGGCCGCCGGTACGCCGACATGATCGCCCGACACCGGGCGCTCGCCGCGCCGGCCGGTCTGGTCAGGTAGTGCCGACCGGCCGGTCGGCGGCGCGCGGGCGGCCCGCGATCAGCGGGGAGCTGCGTGAGTTCTGGACCGAACGGCACCTCGCCACGCTGACCACGCTGCGTGCGGACGGCAGTCCGCACGTGGTGCCGGTCGGCGTGACGGTGGACTTCGATACCGCAACCGCCCGGGTGATCACCTCGCGGACCTCCGCCAAGGTCGGGCACGTCGCCGCCGCCGGTGCCGCCCGGGCACCGGTGGCGGTGTGCCAGGTCGACGGCCGGCGCTGGTCCACGATCGAGGGCCGCGCGGTGATCCGTGACGAACCCGACGCCGTGGCCGACGCGGTCCGCCGTTACGCCGAGCGCTACCGCCAGCCCCGGCCCAACCCCGACCGTGTGGTCATCGAGATCGCCATCGCCGGCTTCCTCGGAAACCCCTGACCGTCGCCGCCGGCCGCCCGCGATCGGACGGTTTGCGGACCACCCGCGTGCCGGCGCCGGCCGGCCGACGGGGGCGAAGCCGCGTGCGGCGCGGTACGGATTAGGGTCTGGGGTCGTGACGGAGCCGCTGACCGTGGTGGGGATCGGCGCGGACGGGTGGGCGGGGCTCGCCGGGCCGGCCCGTGCCGCGCTCGCCTCAGCGCAGGTGGTGCTGGGCAGCCCACGCCACCTCGGGTTGTTGCCGGCCGACGTCGGCGGCGAGCGGGTGCGTTGGCCGTCGCCGATGGTCGACGCGCTCCCGGCGTTGCTCGGCCGGTACGGCGATCGGGCTGTCTGTGTGCTGGCCAGCGGTGATCCGATGATGCACGGGGTGGGTTCGACGCTGGTGCGACTGCTCGGCGTCGACCGGGTCCGGGTCCTACCGCACCCCTCGTCGGTGTCGCTGGCG
>JAVHWE010000399.1:0-4034 GCA_032160285.1 Micromonosporaceae bacterium
CGATGTGCTTGTGGGCGGCCGCACCGGAGGTGAAGATGCCGGTCGACTCGATCACCACATCGGCGCCCAGCGCACCCCAGGCCAGCGCGGCCGGGTCACGCTCCGCCGAGGTCACGACCCGCCTGCCGTCGACCGAGATGGACTTCTCGTCGAAGGTGATCTCGGCGTCCAGCTTGCCGAGCAGCGAGTCGTACTCGAGCAGGTCCGCCAGCGTCTTGTTGTCGGTCAGGTCGTTGACACCGACGATCTCGATGTCGGCGCGCTGGTCCAGGACCGCGCGGAAAAAGTTCCGGCCAATTCGGCCGAAGCCGTTGATGCCAACCCGGATGGTCACAGGACACATCTCCTCGTCGTGTCGCGCCGGCGCTCGTCGCAACCGGCCGCCCAGACAGTGATCCGGCCGCGGCACGGCCCGTCGTCACCGCGTGAAGACGACCGACCGCGCGGTGGTGACGCCCGACGAGCGACCCCAGATCGGCCCCATCGCCGAACACTGCGACCCTATCGCTGTGCCGGAGCGTCCCGGCACGCGGGGGCGGGATCCGAGCCCGGTCAGTTCGACATCATCTCCGCGGTGACGGCCGACTCGGTGTCGGGGATACCGAGGTCACGGGCTCGTTTGTCGGCAAGTGCGAGCAGCCTTCGGATCCGCCCGGCGATGGCGTCCTTGGTCAGCGGCGGATCGGCCAGCGCGCCCAACTCCTCCAGTGACGCCTGCCGGTGGTCCAGCCGCAGGTGGCCGGCGCTGGACAGGTGGTGCGGCGCGGCTTCGCCCAGGATGTCCAGCGCGCGGGCGACCCGGGCGGCGGCGGCGACGGCGGCCCGCGCCGACCGCCGCAGGTTGGCGTCGTCGAAGTTGGCGAGCCGGTTGGCGGTGGCTCGCACCTCCCGCCGAACCCGGCGTTCCTCCCAGGCCAGCACGCTCTTGTGCGCGCCCAGCCGGGTCAGCAGGGCGCCGATGGCGTCACCGTCCTTGACCACCACCCGGTCGATGCCGCGGACCTCCCGGGCCTTCGCCGTGATCGCCACCCGGCGCGCCGCGCCGACCAGGGCAAGCGCCGACTCCGGGCCGGGGCAGGTGACCTCCAGCGCACAGGAGCGGCCCGGCTCGGTCAACGACCCGTGCGCCAGGAACGCCCCCCGCCACGCCGCCACCGCGCAGCACATGTTCGCCGACACCACATGGGCCGGCAGCCCACGCACCGGTCGGCCACGGACGTCGAGCAGGCCGGTCTGGCGGGCCAGCGCCTCGCCGTCCTTGACCACCCGGACGATGAAGTGGCTGGCCTTGCGCAGGCCACCGGAGGCGAGCATGTGGATCTCACTCGGGTACCCGTACACCTCCGAGATCTCGCGGCGCAGCCGTCGGGCCGCCACGCCGGTGTCCAGCTCGGCCTCGACCACCACCCGGTTGGAGACGATGTGCAGACCGCCCGCGAACCGGAGCAGGGCCGCCATCTCGGCCCGCCGGCAGCATGGCTTGACCACGTCGACCCGGCTGAGCTCGTCCTTGACCGCGCTGGTCATCGCCATCGTGTCGTCACCTCGTGGGGGCCGGTCGATCGTTGCGTCGTCAGTATCCATCGCCGGCACCCGCCGGCCGATATCGAGTGCCGGCCTGCGCCGGCGGATATCCGGTGCCGGCGTGCGCCGGCGGATATCCGGGGCCGGCCCGCGCCGGCGGATATCCGGTGCCGGCCTGCGCCGGCCGATCCCGTCATGGCGGTCCCACCACGTGCTCGAGGGCCGCCGCCAGCGCGGCCGGATCGTGGCGGGGGGAACCATCCGGTACCGCGATCGGCGCCAGCGACAGCCGAGCGCCCAGCGACTCCGCCGCCCGGTGCACCGGCTCCGGGTCACCGACCGCTTTTCCGTCGGCAAGTACTACATCGACCCGGAGGGCCGGCAGGTAACGGGTGAGCGCCGCCAGATGGTCGGAAGGCGACAGGCCGGACGTCTCCTTTTCGGCCGCGAGGTTCAGCGTGACCAGCCGTTTCGCCCTGCTCCGGTGCACCGCGGCGGCGAGCCCCGGTACCAGCAGGTGCGGTATCACGCTGGTGAACCAGGAGCCCGGACCGAAGATCAGCCAGTCCGCGGCCTCGACCGCCGACACCGCCTCGGCGCAGGCGACCGGCTGCCCCGGAAGCAGCCGGATGGTCTGGACCTCACCGCGGGTCACCGCCACCGCGTGTTGACCGCGGACCGCCACCACCATGCCGGGCCGGGCCGGGTCGCCGCCGAGGACGTCGGCTTCGATGTTCACCGCCTGGCGGGACATCGGCAGTACCCGCCCGCAGCACCGCAGCATGCCGGCCGCGTGATCGAGCGCGACCACCGGGTCGCCAAGCATCTCCATCAACCCGAGCAGGACCAGATTGCCGACCGGGTGGCCGGCGAGGTCACCGTGCCCGTCGAAGCGGTGCTGGAACAGGCGGGCCGTGTCGTCGCCGGCCAGTTCGTCGACGTCGGCCAGCGCGACCAGTGCCTGGCGCAGGTCGCCGGGCGGCAGGCTGCCCCGCTCGGCCCGCAGCCGGCCACTGGAACCCCCGTCGTCACCGACCGTGACGACCGCCGTGACGATCAGGTCTCCCGCGTCGGGATCGTGGTCCCAGCGCGTGCGCAGCAGCCGGAGCGCCCGCAACGACGCCGACAGGCCGTGGCCGCCGCCGAAGGCCACCACCCGCAGCGGCGCCCGCCCGCCACCCGTCCACCCGTCCCGCTCAGCCGACTCCGGTACCGTGCCCCGCACGTTCTCGTTGATCATTCGCGGCCCAGGTCGCGGTGCTGGGCGGAGGCGGACAGCCGGATGTCGCGCAGCCGCCGCGCCAACTCCTCGGTGATCGCCACGCTGCGGTGCTTGCCGCCGGTACAGCCGATCGCGACGGTCACGTACCGTTTGCCTTCCCGCTCGAAGCCCACCGCGGTCGCGTTGATCAGCCGGGCCACCGTGTCCACGAAGGTGATCGCGCCGCGCTGGCCGAGCACGTACCGGCTGACCTCCGGCTCCCGCCCGGTGTGGTCCCGCAGCTCCGGTACCCAGTACGGGTTGGGCAGGAAACGCGCGTCGAGCACGAAGTCGGCGTCCGGTGGCAGGCCGTACTTGAACCCGAACGACAGCACGGTGACCCGCAGCCGGCGGGCGTCCTCACCGGAGAACATCTCCTCCACGCGGGCCCGGAGCTGGTTGACGTTGAGGTGGCTGGTATCGATGAACACGTCGGCCTGCTCGCGCGCCTCCCGCAGCAACTCCCGCTCGGCCACGATGCCGTCGGACAGCCGCCCCTCCCCCTGCATCGGGTGCGGCCGCCGGACGCTCTCGAACCGGCGGATCAACACCTCGTTGTCGGCGTCGACGAAGACGACCTGCGGCGGGAAGCCGCGCTCGCGCAGCGCCTTGACGGCTCCGGCCAGATCGGTGGAGAAGGCACGGCTGCGCACGTCGAGGACCATCGCGGTACGCCGGGCGGCCCCGCCGGCGGCGTGCGCGAGCTCGGCCATGTCGAGCATGAGCGCCTGCGGCAGGTTGTCGACGACGTAGTAGCCGACGTTCTCCAGGGCCCGTGCCACGGTGCTGCGTCCGCCGCCGGATACGCCGGTCACGATCACCAGCTCGGTCTCCGACCGCTGCGGCTCGGCCGCCTCGGTCTCGGGCGCCGTACGTTGCGTCACAGTCCCCCCTCGCCGCCGCACGCCCGCCTCAGCGGTCCCGGACGGCTAACCCCGGCCACGATCCTAGGTCGCCGTTGGGGCGCTGTCGGCGTCGGCCGGCTCTTCCACCCCAACGATGGGCTCCGGGCCACCGGTCGTCGCGACCGTGCCGCCGCTGCGGCCGATTTCCCGCGCACCGGCCACCGTGCCGCCGTCGCCCCCGCCAGCTCGTCGCCAGCCGGCCGCCGTACCAGCTTGACCGCCGCCAGCTTCTTGCCCGCCGGCCGCCGTACCAGCATGACCGCCGCCAGCTTGTTGCCCGCCGGCCGCCGTACCAGCTTCGCCGACACCGAGCGCCGTCAGGATCGCTTCGGCGGTACGCCGCC
>JAVHWE010000430.1:0-3179 GCA_032160285.1 Micromonosporaceae bacterium
AAGCCTCGGCCAGGCGCTCGGCCAGGGCCTGGGCCGGCGGCCGACGCCACCCGAGCGGCAGTCTGACCGGCGGCCGATGGAGCTACCGGGTCCCCCGCCCGCGGCCGCACCGCACCGCAACGAAGAGGTCGTCGAGCGGTCGGGTGGCTCACCCCCGGTCGCACCGCCGGCCTGGCCACCGGTACCGCAGGCGGCCGAGCACACGACCGGCGTGGACGCCCCGCAGGTCCCCGAGTCGTTCGCCGCCGCGCTGGACATGACGGCCGAAATGCCACGGGTACGGCTCGACTGGGACCGGAGCGTCGACGAGCCGGCATCCCAGGCCTCAACCGGCGGCAACGGCGGCGCTCAGCAGCGTTTCGCCGACGAAACCATGGAGCTGCCCATCTTCCGGGAGTTGGAGTCGGCGTGGTTCCGCCCGCCGACGGCACCCGGAAGCGGCCCACCCCCCATGCCGCCCGGTAGCGAGCAGTCGGTCGCGTCGCAGGACCACCACCCCGTCGAGGGTGACCAGGGCGTCGAGGGCACGCAGGCAACCGGCCCCGATCCCCGGGAGTCCGCGGTGGCCGCATCCGCCGCCGCGGCCTGGCAGACGTCCGCTGATGAGGGCTGGGATGCGGCGTCGGCACTAGCCGAGGAGCACGACTTCACCACGACCACCACGGGATTGCCCAAACGCGTACCCATGTCGCAACTTGTCCCCGGCGGGGTCGAGAAGGGTACTGTCAGCGCGCACAAGCGCACACCCGAAGCGGTGCGTGGCCTGCTGTCGGCATATCACCGCGGTGTGCAGCGAGGCCGGACCGACAAGACCGGTGACTCGAAGACCCCGGAGCACACCACAGCCGGACCGCAAGGTTCGCAAGGTGGCAAGGAGCACGAGGCATGACGACAACTCAGGATCTTGGTTGGTTGCTGGCGAACTTCGCGGATCGCGTACCGGGTGTCGCGCACGCGGTTGCCGTATCGGCTGACGGTCTGCTCCTCGCCTCGTCGCGTGACCTGCCCCGGGACCGTGCCGATCAGTTGGCGGCCATCTCGTCCGGCCTGGTCAGCCTGACCCAGGGCGCGGCGCGCTGCTTCGAGGGCGGTGCGGTTCTGCAGACCGTGGTGGAGATGGACAATGGCTTCCTTTTCCTGATGTCGATCTCCGACGGCTCGTCGTTCTCGGTACTCGCCGCCCGTGCCTGCGACGTCGGCCAGGTGGGGTACGAGATGGCGTTGCTGGTCGACCGCGTCGGCGACGCGCTGACCCCGTCACCGCGGCCGGCCGCGTCGTTGCTGGGCTGAACGCCCGACCGCACACAGTTTTGCGTCATATCCAGGCCGATGAGTGTGAGGAGGTGAGCGGCGAGATGCCCGACCGTGATGAGCCGACCGGGGCGCTGGTGAGGCCTTACGCCGTCACCCGTGGTCGCACCAGGCCCAAGCTGGATATCGCGATTGAAGCGCTGATCGAGACCACCGTACGTGGACGCGCGGCCGGTGGGCGTGGTAGCGCACACGGCTCGGAACAGCAGTACATCGCCACCTTGTGTGACGGCAGGCTGCAGTCCCTTGCCGAGATCGCCGCGCGGATGCAACTGCCGCTCGGTGTGGCACGTGTTCTCATCGCGGACATGGCGGCCGACGGACTGGTCGCCGTGTATGAACCGACCTCGTTTGATGACAATGACGCGGTGGGCACTGAACTGCTGGAGAGGGTACTGAGTGGACTTCGGAGGCTCTGACATGACACCGCACCGTTCGTCGACCGGGCGGGTCACGTCAGCGAAGATTGTCATCGCCGGCGGTTTCGGCGTTGGCAAAACCACGTTGGTGGGATCGGTCTCGGAGATCACCCCGCTGACGACAGAGGCGATCATGACCTCTGCCGGTGTCGGCGTCGACGACACCAGGCAGGTGCCCGGTAAGACGACGACCACGGTCGCCATGGACTTCGGTCGGATCACCATCGACCGCGACCTGATCCTGTACCTGTTCGGCACGCCGGGCCAGACCCGCTTCTGGTTCATGTGGGACGAACTGGTACGTGGGGCGATCGGTGCCGTCGTCATGGTCGACACCCGGCGACTCGCCGACTGCTTCGCCGCGATCGATTTCTTCGAGCACCGCCGGCTGCCCTACCTCGTCGCGATCAACTGCTTCGACGGCGTTCAGTACCACAACGCCGACGACGTACGGGAGGCGTTGGCGGTGTCGTCGGACGTACCCGTGGTGTCCTGTGACGCCCGGACCCGCGAGTCGACCAAGCATGTGCTGATCTCGTTGGTGGAGTATGTGCTGACCATGCGCCGGACCCGTACCCCCACGCCGGCCTGAGGCCGCACGCCGGCTCGGCCCGCCCTCACCGCGACGCCCCCGCGTGATACAGCGCGGCGCGGTCCCCGCGTGATTCAGCGCGGCGACGCCCCGCGTGATTCAGCGGCGGGCGGAGCGGTACTCATAGCCGCGACCGTCGTCGCCCTTGTCGTGGCTGAAGTCCCAGCCGGGCGCCTCGCGGGCCTGTCGTCCGGCCGCGCGGGAGCCGCCCGCTTCCTGGCCCCGTCGCCAGCCGCGGAAGTACCCGGTCATGTGGTTGGCGATTATCGCCGGGTCCCGGACGATGCGCAGCGGGCGCTCCGGGGCCGCCACGGGCGAGCCCGGAACGAGATTCTGCTGCGGTACCCGCCGGGGCAGGGACGCGCCGATCTCGACGTTGTCGGCGCGCTCGGCGACCTGTTCAGCGGCGCGCCAGCCGGCGTCGGACGGGTTGGTGAACTCCAGCTCGACGTCCTCCTCGCCGAAATGATCGGTGAACCACGCCGACCGGGCCTCCGCGAAGATCAGCAGGTCGCCGTCCGACTCGTCGCCACTGGGCCGCGCGGATACTTCGGCGTCGGGCCGACGCTGCGGCGTGCGCCTCGCCAGCCCCTCCGCGCCTCCGTTCGGGAGGCCGCCCTTCGGAAGGCCGCCGCTCGGGAAGCCACCGGTCGGGAAGCCGCCGCTTGAGAAGCCATCGCTTGAGAAGCCACCGCTTGAGAAGCCACCGCTTGAAAGTGCACCGTCGCCGCCGTCGGCGGTGCCGGGGCCATTGCCGACGCTGTTGGTCTCAACCAGGCGGAGTGCGCGCTGCTCGAACCGCAGCTGTCCGTCGAACTCGTCGTCGTACCGGGGCGGGCGCTCGCCGAACCGCCGCT
>JAVHWE010000435.1:0-2845 GCA_032160285.1 Micromonosporaceae bacterium
TCTGTTACAGGTGGAATATCGGAGTCAATTCCTAATTGATACAGAAAAAAGCGCCGGAGAAGAACCTGGTGGCGGATTCTTCTCCGGCGCGGGTCGTGTCCGGTGCGGTTGGCCCTGCCGCTGAGCAGCCGGCCGCGGCCGTCACGACGCGTTAACTAGCCTGCGCATCGAGCGAATATTCGACGAGAGCTCCATGTTCTGCGGCACGTCGTTGAGCATCATCCGGGTCATCGCGGTGAACGGGTGCGGCGCGTTCACCGCGACCAAACCCACCATCCTGTTAGCGGAGTAATACGTCACGAGCATGCCCGCGGCGGCCGCGTCCCGGCGTCCGGGCCGCATCTCGGTGATCTGCACGTCGGCGTCCGGCAGTAGCTCGCCGCAGGCCTGGATCCGGAGCTTGCCCTGCTGCGACCAGAACCGCGGGAGGATCGTCACCGGCGGCATCTCGGCGTCCCCGGCGAGCAGCGCCTGTGCGGCGGCCCGGCCGTGTTCGAGCGCGGCGATCCACTGGCCGGTCCGCCGGGGCTTGTCGTCGTAGCGCAGGTTCGGCCAGCGGGCGATCGCCCCGGCCGCGACGATGTTGTTCGCCCCGACGACCCGCAGCGCGTGGTCGCACAGCACCCCGTCGGAGATGTCCAGCCCAGACTCCTTGAGCCACTCGGTGTCGGGCCGCTCTCCGGCCGTGACGACCACCACGTCGGCCCAGGTGTACTTGCCGTCGTTGAGCAGGATCCGCCAGCGGCCGCGGTGCCGTTCGATCGCGTCGACCCGGCGGCCGAGCTTCATCTCGACGCCGTACTCCAGGTGCTCCTCGGTCACCGCCGCTCCGGCGGGCTCGCCGATCGCGCGGTCCATGACGTGGTCCTTGGAATCGATGATGACGGCCTCGCGGGCCATTCCGACGACCGAGCAGGCCACCTCACAGCCGGTCAGGCCGCCGCCGACAACCGCGACGCGGGACGCGTGCTGCAGGTCGCGCCGCAGTGCCCACGCGTCGTCGAGGGTGTGCAGGGCGTGCAGGCCGGGCGCGCCGTCGACCCAGAACTTCGGGAAGACCGAGTGCGAGCCGGTGGCGATCACCAGGCCGTCGTAGTCGTACACCTCGCCGGTGTCGACCGTGACCTGCTGGCGGACCGGATCCAGGTCGACCGCGGAACGGCCGAGCAGCCAGTTGATCCCGGTCTCGGGGGTGAGCTCCAGGTAGAGGTCCGTCGGCTTCTGCTTGCCGGTGACGATCCCCTTCGACCCGGCGGGCCGGTCGTACGGCGGGTAGGGCTCGGAGTTAAGGACCAGGACCTCGCCGGTGAAGCCCTGCCTGCGCAGTTCTTCCGCGGCGGAGAGCCCAGCGGGCCCACCACCGGCGACGACGATCCGGTCGGTTGGTTCGAAGACCATGCGCCCACGCATCTCGGTCAGCCCCTCCCGCCGCGCCGGTCACCGAGGCGCGTCGGACCAGACCGCCCACCACGCTCCGAGCGCAGCTGACGGGGGTTGGGAAGGCGAGGGACGGGTGCGGTCTCGGCGGCGGGCGCCCCGCCACCGTTGCCACTCTGGCTCTGGGTGGCGTTCGCACCGGACATCACGACCGTGGTCGGGATCCGGCTGAGCTTGATCGCACGGGCGGGGCAGACCTGCGCGGCCTGGATGACCCGCTCGACCTCGTCCTGCGGGACCTGCGCCTTGTAGGTCAGGCGGCCGTCATTGCGAAGCTGGAAGACCTCGGGGGCCTCGTGCTCGCAGAAGCCGAAGCGGACGCAGTGGCTCGGGTCGACGTTGACCGTGACCGACTTGGTGCGCGCACGGGACGCGGCGACCTTCTCGCCACCCATGACCTTGGGCACCTTGTTCGCGCCGACCGCGCTGGCGATCCACATCAGGACGGTGATGACCCAGGCACCGGCGACCGCGGCGGAGACCGGCGGGAACGGGCTGACCTCGGATCCGGAGATCAGGAGGTGGGCCGTGACCAGCGTGAACGCGACGTACGCGAGAGCGTGCATGCCACGCCAGCGGTGATAGCCGAGCTTCTTCTGGAACAACACCGACAGCGGGAGCGCGATGAAGATCTCCAGCGCGATCGTGCCGAATCCGACTCCGATGGGGTCGGTGTCGTTGGTGAAGGGGACGAACTCGTCGATCAGCCCGACGGGTCCCGCACCGGTCGCCATCTGCGCCGCCGCGTGCACGATCCCCAGCGCCAGCCCGAACAGGGACAGCGTCATGTGGGTGCCGTACAGCGTGTGGTGCCGGATCGTCGTGAGCGCCCAGCCGCTTCGCAGGGTGATCCCCCACATGACGGTCAGCCACAGAAGGAAGAACGATAAGAAACCGACACTCGCGGCGACGATGTGCGCGGTTTCGCTAGCGGTTCGTACTGCCAGGAACTCCACTGGACTCCTATTCCGTCGGGCGGGACTCCACCACAAGTCCCGCCGCACACCGGCGCCGGCGATCGAAGCTGCGACGCTCCGGTCGCCCTGCCCGGTATGCCTACCTACCGCACACCCGATCACGGCTCAAAACTGTAGTTTTGCAGTGGTACGGCCAACACACCCAGCTGGTTCAAACGGGAATTCAGAATGTTTTCCGTCGCTTCTCTGATTCCACTGAACTGCCATTCCAAGTATGGGTTCCACCCCAGGCGTGTCAACCCGGAGTGGCCGTACCCCCAAGTTAAGTCGGCCTTAAAAGAAGCTGAATGCCGTCGCGATCCGTGATGGCGCGGTGGCCGATCGCCGGCCGGTCGCGCGAGCACGTTCCCGCTGGTAGACGCCCTCGTGCCCAGGTACGGGGCGGGAGCCGGGCCGAGTTCTCATTCGAGTCGCAGGTCACAAGAAATGCA
>JAVHWE010000535.1:0-4399 GCA_032160285.1 Micromonosporaceae bacterium
CGCGCGGCCACGGTAGCCAGGTGGGGTTGGTAGGGGAATTATGCGCCAGACAAACCGTAGATGAATCATGTCCAAATTCGCGATGTATTGTTCGGGCGATGGGGGCAATGTCGCTCCACACCCTTGCATCGCGACGTTACCCGCATGTTGTGTGGGCAAAGGGGATATCGGTGGGGGACGCAAATTCGTTAGCCGTGGAGCGAGTCATTGCTTCCATGCACGACAATCTCGGCGACCAGCTCACGGTCGACGACATGGCACGGGCCGCGATGTTCAGCAAATTTCATTTCTCGCGAATGTTCCAACGGTCGACCGGTGTCTCACCCGGACGATTTCTTGCCGCGCTTCGGCTGCAGCACGCCAAGTATCTGCTCGTCTCCACCTCCCTGAAAGTTGTGGATATCAGCATCAGAGTGGGGTACACGAGCGTCGGCACCTTCAGCTCCCGATTCACCAGGAGTGTCGGCATGTCGCCGACGGCCTACCGGCGGCTCGGCGGCTTCACCCCGCAGATTCCGGTGGACGGCCGGGCTGTCGCCGAGGCGGCGTCCGGGGTCGTCCGCGGCCATATCTGGATCCCGCCGACGCATCCGCACAGCCTCATCTTCATCGGACTCTTCCCGGATCGGATCCCGGAAGGCCGGCCGGTCAGCTGCGCGGTGCTCGGCCACTCGGGCTCCTACCTGCTGGACAAGGTGCCGGAGGGCGTCTGGTACGTGCTTGCCCAGTCCGTCACCGCCGGCAGCTCCGGCAGAGCAGGCACCGCCACCGACCGCGCCGACACCGGCTTTGCCGGTCCCGCCACCCCTAACTGCACCGCTACCACCGACTGCGCCGGCACCACCGACAACGTCACCAGCCAGCCGATCACCCAGCAGGAGATGTGCGTCGGCATCCATGGCCCGATCACCATGCGACGTGGCGGCGTCATCACCGCCGCGGATCTGGACCTCAAGCCGGTGTGCCGCCTCGATCCACCGGTGCTGCTGGCTTTGCTCGACGCTCGAAAGGTGTCGACGGCAACCTCCCGCCGACAGTCCGCGGCATAGCAGCGCACCCGGCCGGCGTCCGCGGGGGCGCCGGCCGCGGTCTTTCCCACGCCTCACCCGGTGACGGGCGGCGCGGCACGGCTTTTCATCGCGGGCGCGGCCGTCGGATCAGCAGGGCCGCCACGCCGACGATCAACGCGACGTCTACCAGCACCAACGCGAGGCTCAGCGGGTCCTTGCCGCCGTGCACATGCCCACCGGCCGCCACGGCGACCCCGCCAGCCGCCGCCGCAGCCCCCCCGGCCGCCCGATCCGCCGGTACCCGACCGGTCGAGCCGGCGCGGGACACGGCCGTACCGGCGGTATCGCCGGCCATGGTGAACGCGCTCAGGCCGGTCGCCTCCCGGCCGCCGGGGAGGGCGACGTGGTAGCTGATGACGTACCGACCACCGGCGGAGACCGTCACCGGCACGACGACCCGCGGGCCCGACGGCCTCGGCGTACCGCTGATCACCGAGACGCCGTCGGCATTCGCCACCGTGAGGTGGACCAGGCGCGCGTCGACCGGCGCGGTGAAGACCAATGAAACGCCGACCGGCGCGGCGGTCAGCACCGACCCGTTCGCAGGCTCGACAGCGGTCAGGGCGACCGGGGCGGGAGGGGCCGAGCAGGCCCTGGCGGCGACGACGAACGCCGTCACCGCCACCGCCACCGCCCCGACCCGACGCCGCCACATGTGACGCAGCTCCACTCAGCGTTACCGTGCGCGGATGGTTACAGTGTCGCGGAGACCGGTCGCCCGGCACACCGGCAGGCCGCCAGGCGCTGCTCCGACTCGCTGGGCCGCAGGTGGTAGTAGAGGCCGACAACCATCGGGATGAAAACGGCCGTGTTGTAGAACAGGTGCAGCTCGACCCGGGGGAAGGCCAGCTGCAGGATGCTGGTCGGCACCGCGCGGCCGAAGAAGAACGAACCGGTCTGTGCCTGGATGAACAGCAGCAGGTGCTCGATGTGGTGCCAGAACTGGATCGCGAACGCGACCATCCACCAGGTCCGCGCCCGGCCGACGAACCCCGTCCGCAGTAGCCACAGGCCGATCAGCATGACCAGCGCGTACCCGTAGTGCAGCCACTCCGACTTGATGAGCCAGGGGAACGCCAGGCCGAGCACTCCGCGGGCCGCGGGCGTGCGCCACCCGAGGACCCAGATCTGGAACGCCTGGGCGATGTGCTCGGCCCAGTGTAGGAGCACGACCACCATGAAGACGTTCAGCGCCGTGCGGTGGTGCACCCCGTTCAACCGCCCGGTCAGCCCGCCCGGGCGCGGGCGGGGCACGTCATAGGTTGCCAATGTGGCCTCCCAGTAGGCATGGCGGACCGCCCCGGTGAGGCGGCGCGATCGGTACGGATGACACCTGTCCACCCTGCCGGCTGCGGGATCCACGGGCTACTTCGGTTGTGCGGTGTGTTGCGGGCGACGGGTCCCGACCGTCAACGCGAAACGAATTCGCCGCCGAGCCCATTGACACTCGTACATCGGTGGTGGCAGTTTCGGGGACAACGCTCGGGACAACGTTGTCAGCCGTGTCCGATCGTTGTCAGACGCACCAGGAGGCGTTCATGCGGTCACGCGCCCGACCGATCCGCTCCCATGCCGCTGCCGTAACCGTGCTCATCCTCGGTGCCGGCATGGTCGCCGGTACGACCACCGCCGCGGCGGCCGCCACCGACCCGACCCTGCTGGTCCGCCCGTTCGTGGGTACCCAGAACTTCGGCAACACCTTCCCCGGCGCCAGCGCGCCGTTCGGCATGGTCCAGGTGAGCCCGGATACGGGCGGTCAGGGCGGCTACGACTTCCTGCAGAACACGATCTACGGGTTCAGTCAGACGCACCTGTCCGGGGTGGGGTGCGGGGTGGCCGGCGAGCTACCGATCATGCCGACCACCGGTGCCGTCAGCTCGGTTGACCCGACGGTGTACCGATCGGGCTACACCCACACCGACGAACAGGCCACACCCGGGTACTACCGGGTCGGGCTGATGAAGTACGGCATCAACGCCGAGTTGACGGCCACCCCGCGCACCGGCTGGCAGCGGTACACGTTCCCGGCCACCGCCGCCGCGAACGTGCTGTTCAACACCGGCAAGGCCAACCAGAACGTGTTCGACTCCGAGGTCCACGTGGTCGGCGACCGGACCATCGAGGGGCGGGTACACGCCGGCAACTTCTGCGCCGGCCGCGACACCCACACGGTGTTCTTCAGCGCCAGCTTCGACCGTCCGTTCACCGGGTTCGGCACCTGGCGCGGGTCCGCCACCACGGCGGGCAGCCGCGACGCCGTCGGTACCGGCGGCAACGGCGCCTGGGTGACGTTCAACGCGACGACCGATCGAGACGCCGTGGTGAAGGTCGGCCTGTCCTACACCGGGCTGGACGGGGCCCGCCGCAACCTCGCGGCCGAGACGGGCACGTCCTTCGACTTCGACGCCACCCGTACCCGGCTGCACGACTCCTGGGTGAACCAGCTCAACGGGATCGTCATCACCGGCGGTACGGCCGACCGGCAGGCGGCCTTCTACACCGCGCTCTACCACGCCCAACTGCACCCGAACCTGGCCGGCGACGTCGACGGGCGGTACGCCGGGTTCGACCGCGTGGTACACACGGCGGCCGACTTCACGCCCTACCAGAACCTGTCGCTGTGGGACACCTACCGGCCGCAGAATCAACTGCTGGAGATGCTGCAGCCGCAGGTGGCCCGGGACGTCGCGCTGTCGGTACTGGCGATCGGGCGCGACGGCGGCTGGCTGCCCCGGTGGGCGCTGGCGAACAGCGAGACCAACATCATGACCGGTGACCCGGTCACCCCGTTCCTGGTCGAGGCGTGGTCGAAGGGCCTGCTGGCCGGGCACGAGCAGGAGGCGTACGCGCTGCTTAAGGCGAACGCGACCAGCCAGCCGCCGGCCGACTCGCCGTACAACGGGCGGACCGGGATCGACTACTACAGCGACCGCGGCTACATCCCCTCCGGGCTGAAGCTGGGCACCGACTGCCGGGCCAAGGGCGGCGACAACGACTGCCAGCACCCGGCCTCGGCGACCCTGGAGTATTCGGCGGCCGACGCCGCGCTGTCCCTGATGGCTGCGGGACTCGGCCACGCCGCGGATGCCCGGTTGTTCGCCGCCCGCGGCCAGTGGTGGCGCAACCTCTGGGATTCCCAGAGCGGCTCCTCCGGCGGCCTGTTCCGGCCGCGGACTGTCGACGGGACCTGGCTCACGCCGTACGACCCGGTGGCCGCGGACGAGCAGTTCCACGAGGGCGGGGCGTATCAGTACCAGTGGCTGGTGCCGCAGGATCCGGCCGGGCTCGTGTCGTTGATGGGCGGCCGTCGTACGGCGCAGAAGCGGCTC
>JAVHWE010000481.1:0-8697 GCA_032160285.1 Micromonosporaceae bacterium
GCCCGATTCTGATCGCGGTCGGCCCCACCGCCGGCACGCACCCGGGTCGCCGACCGGCCGCCGGCCAACACACCGCCGCGCCCCACCTTGGTGCCCGCCGCGATGTAGGTGGTGAGCACCTCGCGAATCTTGTTGGCGTTTTTCTTCGACAAATCGATCTCGTACTGAATGCCGTCGATCGCAAATCTGACAGTCTCGTCGGCGTCACCGCCGTCCAGGTCGTCGACCAGCACGTGGATGGTTCGCTTTGCCACGAGTATTCCCTTCGAAGAACGGCGCGTTGGCTTTGTGGATAAACGATAACGCAGCCATACCGCAGAGCGTCAACGGGTAGCGGAAAACTACTCGGGCCGCACCAGCGGAAAGAGGATCGTCTCGCGAATCCCAAGCCCGGTCAGCGCCATCAGCAACCGGTCGATTCCCATGCCCAGACCACCGGACGGTGGCATTCCGTACTCCATGGCCCGCAGAAATTCTTCGTCCAGTCTCATCGCGTCCGGGTCGCCCTTTCCGGCAAGTACGGATTGGGCGACCAGACGTTCGCGCTGGACCACCGGGTCCACCAGTTCAGAGTACGCGGTTGCCAACTCGAAACCGAGAACGTACAGATCCCACTTCTCGGTCAGCCCCGGGACCTCGCGGTGGGCCCGGGTCAACGGGCTGGTCTGCTCCGGATAGTCGCGCACGAACGTCGGCGCGGTCAGTCCGGGGACCACCAGCGCCTCCAACAACTCCTCGGCGAGCTTGCCCGCACTCCAGGCCGGATCGACTCCTACGTCGTGCTTGGCCGCCAATTCGGCTAACCGGGCGGCCGGCGTTTGGACGGTGACCGCCACGCCGAGTACCTCCGAAAGCGCGCCGAAAAGTGTCACCTCACGCCATTCACCACCAAGATCGAACTCGGTACCGTCCTGGTGACGGGCCACGTGCGAGCCGGTCAACCGGTACACGGCCGCCTGGATGAGCTCGCGGGTCAGCGTGGCCATCACGTTGTAGTCGGCGTACGCCTGGTACGCCTCGAGCATCGCGAACTCCGGCGAATGCGAGGAGTCGATGCCCTCGTTGCGGAAGTTCCGGTTGATCTCGAAGACCCGCTCGAGGCCGCCTACGACACAACGCTTAAGGAAAAGTTCGGGCGCGATCCGCAGATACAAGTCCGTATCCAGCGCATTGCTGCGGGTGACAAAGGGCCGTGCCGCCGCGCCGCCCGCCACCAGCTGCAGCATCGGCGTTTCGACCTCGAGGAAGTCGCGTTCGTGCAATGACTCGCGCAGGCTGCGGACAACGGTGGCCCGGGTCCGGACGGTTTCCCTGGCCTGCCCCCGCACGATCAGGTCGACATAGCGCTGACGTACCCGTGTTTCCTCGCCCATCGGCTTATGGGCCACCGGCAACGGCCGCAACGCCTTCGCGGTCATTTCCCAACTGTCTGCGAGCACCGATAGCTCACCGCGCCGGCTGGTGATCACCTCGCCGACGATTCCGACCTGGTCACCGAGGTCGACCAGGTGCTTCCAGTCGGCAAGGGCGTCGGGCCCCACCCGGTCGAGGGAGAGCATCGCCTGCAACTCGCTCCCGTCGCCGGCCCGCAACGTCGCGAAACTCAACTTGCCGGTGTTGCGAATGAAGATCACCCGACCCGTAACGGCGACCAATTCGCCGGTGGCGGTATTGATCGGTAACTCGCCGAATCGGGCCCGAACCGCCGCGATTGTCGCCGTCCGCGGAAAACCCACCGGGTACGGTTGGCGGCCGGTACCGAGCAGCCGGGCACGCTTGTCCCGTCGCACCCGCATCTGTTCCGGCAGGTCATCGACTTCGTGGGGCACAGGCTGCTCGGTCACCAATTTTCTCCCAGGTCGGTGGTGCGTCCGACCGAGCCTACCTAGCACCGGCACCCGGTATTTTTCAGCCATGGACCACACGACCCGGTACCGTCAGGCGCGATCATTCGGACCGGCCGCCGGACTGTACGACCTGGTCCGCCCGCGGTACCCGGTCAAGGCGCTCCGGTGGATCCTCGGTGACCTCCCTGTTGATGTGGTTGACCTCGGTGCCGGTACCGGCATCCTCAGCCGGCAACTGACCGGGCTCGCATACCGGGTGACACCGGTTGAGCCCGACCCGCAGATGCGGTCGAAGTTGCTTGACGCGGACGGTTCTCTCAGGCCGCTGGCCGGGTCGGCCGAGGCGATACCCCTGCCCGACGCCTCGGTGGACGCGGTGGTGGCCGGCCAGGCGTACCACTGGTTCGACCGGTCGACGGCCCATCCGGAGATCGCCCGGGTACTGAAGCCCCACGGCGTTTTCGGCCCGCTCTGGAACGACCGGGACGAGGAGGTCGCCTGGGTGGCGGCCCTGTCCGCGATCATCGCCGGGCACCGTGCCGCCACCAGCGCCGCCACCGATACCGCCGACGCGACCGGCCGGGCCGACGCGACCGGCACGACCGGCCGGGCCGACACGGCCGGCACGACCGGCCGGGCCGACACGGCCGACACCGCCGTTTCGGCCCGGCCGGAGCTGACCGGATCCGACCTCGGCCGGTGGTTCACGCCGGTCGAGCGGGCGGCCTTCCGGCACGCGGTTACCCACACGCCGGACACGCTCGTCGAACTGATGCGGTCGCGCTCGTACTACCTGACCGCCGCTCCGGCGGGGCGACACGCGATGGACACCGCGATCCGCGAGCTGTGCGCAACTCACCCCGACCTCACCGGCCGCGCGGAATTCGAGCTGCCCTACGTCACCCGGGCCTACCGCGCCCACCGCCTCCCCATGCCATGACCACCGCAAAGGTGCCGTGACGGCGGTCCAGGCTCCGCCCCGCCCGGTCCGCCCCGTAGCTGCGCCACGCCTGCCCGGCGTTGGCCACCGGGCTGCGCACGCCCGCCTGGCGGGCGCTCAGAGGGCGGGTACGTTGCGGTCGAAGACCAGCCGAAGGCCGATCAGGGTCAGGGCGGGCTCGTGGTGGGTGATGGTGGCGCACTCGTCGAGCACGATCGGGGCGAGGCCGCCGGTCGCGACCACAGCCTGCACCGAGCCCAGCTCCGAGATGACGCCCCGGACGACGCCGTCCACCTGGCCGGCGAAGCCGTACACGACGCCGGACTGGAGGCACTCCACGGTGTTCTTGCCGATGATGCGGGGCGGCTTGACCAGTTCGACCTTGCGCAACTGGGCGGCACGGGCGGCCAGCGCGTCGACGGAGATCTCGATACCGGGCGCCAGCACCCCGCCGAGGAACTCGCCGCGCGCGCTGACCACGTCGAAGTTCGTGGAGGTACCGAAGTCGACCACGATCGCCGGCCCGCCGTACAGCGTGAACGCGGCCAGGGTGTTGACCACCCGGTCGGCGCCGACCTCCTTCGGGTTGTCGATGGCCAGCTGGACGCCGGTACGGGTGCCCGGCTCGACGATCACGGTCGGTACGTCGGAGTAGTAGCGGTTGAGCATCGTGCGCAGCGAGCGCAGCGCCGCCGGTACCGTCGAGCAGGCCGCGATCCCGGTGACCTGCACCGCGTCACCGGCCAGCAGGCCGCGGAACTGCAGTCCCATCTCGTCGGCGGTGTCCCGGGCGTCGGTCTTGGTCCGCCAGGAGTGCACCAGCTTCTCGCCGGAGAAGGTGGCCAGCACGGTGTTGGTGTTGCCGATGTCGATGCAGAGCAGCACGGTGGAACTCCGGTACTCAGGAGCGCGGACGCAGGTCCATGGCGATGTCGAGGATAGGTGAGGAGTGGGTCAGCGCCCCGACCGACAGGTAGTCCACGCCGGTCGCGGCGAACTCGGCCGCCCGGTCGAGGGTCAGGCCGCCGGTCGCCTCCAGTTCGGCCGCGCCCGCTACCGCCTCGACGACGGCGCGCAGCAGCGCGGGCTCCATGTTGTCGCAGAGCAGGAACGTCGCCCCGGCCGCTACCGCCTCCCGCGCCTCGGCGACCGTGGTGACCTCCACCTGCACCCCGACGTCCGGGAAGGCGGCGCGGACCCGCTGGTACGCGGCGGTCAGCCCGCCGGCCGCGACCTTGTGGTTGTCCTTGATCATCGCAACGTCGTAGAGACCCATCCGCTTGTTGGTGCCGCCACCGACCCGTACCGCGAACTTTTCCAACGCCCGCAGGCCGGGCGTGGTCTTGCGGGTGTCGAGCACGGTCGCGCCGGTACCGGCGAGCGCGTCCACCCAGGCCCTGGTGTGGGTGGCCACCCCGGAGAGCCGGCACAGCAGGTTCAGCGCGGTGCGTTCGGCGGTCAACAGCGCGCGGGTCGGCCCGGTCACCGTCGCCAGCACCGCACCGTCGGCCACCGGCGCGCCGTCGGGCACCTTCACGACAAACCCGACGGTACCCGCGGAGGCCTCGTCGAAGACCGCCGCCGCGACCGCCAGCCCGGCCACCACACCGTCGGCGCGGGCCACCAGGTCACCGGTGTCGACCTGATCGGCCGGGATCGTTGCCACGCTGGTGACGTCGACCTGGTCGGGGCCGAGGTCCTCGTCCAACGCGCGCCGCACCACATCGCGGATCACGGCCGGGTCGAGCTGACCGGCGCTCACGCGATCCGCTCCCAGCACTCGGTCAACCGCCCGGCGCCGTCCAGTCCGGCCAGCAGGTGTCCCCGCCATTCGGGCCGGGCGGTGGGAAAGTCGTCGCGCCAGTGGCAGCCCCGGGTCTCCTGCCGGCACGCCGCGGCGGCGACCAGCGCGGACGCGACCGTCACCAGATTCGTCGCCTCCCAGCTCGCCACGTTGGACGTGGCCCGTTCGGTACCGAGGTCGCCCAGCGCCTCCGCCGCGGCCCGCAGCGACTCCGCGCTGCGCAGCACCCCGGCGTCGCGCCCCATCGCCAGCTGTAACGGCCGCCGTACCGTCGGGGCGACGGCCCAGCGCGGTTGCCCGTCATCGGCCGCGGTCACCGGTTCGGCCCGCGGCGGGAGGTCGGTTGCCAGGTCGGTGGCGATCCGACGGGCGAACACCAAACCCTCCAGCAGCGAGTTCGAGGCCAGGCGGTTCGCTCCGTGTACGCCCGTGCAGGCCACCTCGCCGCACGCGTACATGCCGGGGATGGAGGTCCGCCCGCGCAGATCGGTCCGCACGCCGCCGCTGGCATAGTGCGCGGCCGGGGCGACCGGGATGAGATCGGTGACCGGGTCGACACCGACCGCCCGGCAACTCGCCACGATCGTCGGAAAGCGCTGGTTGAGGAGGTCCGCGCCGAGGTGGCGGGCGTCCAGCCAGACGTTCGCGGCGCCCTCGGCCAGCATCACCCGGTGGATTGCCTTCGCCACAACGTCCCGCGGCGCGAGCTCGGCCAGCTCGTGCTGACCGACCATGAACCGCTTGCCGTCGCCGTCGAGCAGGTACGCCCCCTCGCCCCGCAGCGCCTCAGTGATCAGCGGCTGCTGATCGCCACCGACCCCGCCGGCTCCGTCGGCTCCGCCGACCCCGTCGGCTCCGCCGACCCCGTCGGGTCCGCCGACCCCGCCGGCCCCGTCGGCTCCGTCGGCTCCGCCGACCAATGCGGTCGGGTGGAACTGGACGAACTCCAGGTCGGTGACGACCGCGCCGGCGCGCAGTGCGAGGGCCACGCCGTCGCCGGTGGACACGACCGGGTTGGTGGTCACCGCGTACATCTGGCCCATCCCGCCGGTGGCGAGCACGACCGCGCGCGCCAGTACGGCGCCGATCCCGTCGGCGGTACCCTCGCCGAGCACGTGCAGCGTCACCCCGCAGGCCCGGCCGTTACGGTCGGTCAGCAGGTCGAGCACCAGGGCGTGCTCGATCAGCCGGATCCACGGATCCCGGCGTACCGCCTCGTGCAGCGCGCGCTGCACCTCCGCCCCGGTGGCGTCGCCGCCCGCGTGGACGATCCGGTTGGCGTGGTGGCCGCCCTCCCGGCTGAGCATGAGCGAACCGTCCGGGTTGCGGTCGAAATCCGCGCCCCAGCGCATCAGCTCCCGTACCCTCGTGGGCCCCTCTCCGACGAGCACCTCGACGGCGGCCGGGTCGCACAACCCGACGCCGGCCACGAGGGTGTCTTCGGCGTGGGCGGCGGCCGTGTCGTACGGGTCGAGGACGGCCGCGATCCCACCCTGTGCCCACCGGGTCGAGCCGTCATCGATGTTCACCTTGGTCACCACGGTGACGTGCAGGCCCGCCTCGCGCAGGTGCAGCGCGGCGGTCAACCCGGCGACCCCGGAGCCGACCACCACCACGTCGGTCGTCTCGGCCCACCCGGGTTCGGGCGCGCGCAGCCGGGACGCGAGAACGGGAAGCGGCGGGACATCCATCCCGACAGTCAACAGCAGCGCCCCCGACGACGGGATTGCCCCCCGCCCCAGGAGATCACCGCCACGCCGGGGACCGGGTCACCCTACGGCGACCGAACGGGGTCAGCGTAGGGCGGCGGCGCCGAGGTCCTTGATCGAGCGGGTCAGCGGGGCGGTGCCGGTGGCCATGCCGTAGCACGCGAAGGTCTGGTCGCTGCCCAGCCAGTCCCGCGCGGCGGTCGGCCCGACGTACGCCGCCCGCAGCTCGGTCCGGCTCGCCCCGACGTACCGGGTGAGCAGGAGATCGCAGCCGTGGGTGGCCGCCTCGGTCACCTTCTGCCGGTCGAACGGCGCGTCCGGCGGGGTGATCGTGTACGACCCGACGAACTCACCGTCGTGGGGAGCGTCACAGGCGCTGTACACCCTGGCGGTGCCGTCGCGGGTCACGCACCCGGCGGCGAGCCCGCCACCACCGCCCGCCAGCGCTCCCCGAAGCCCGGCGGTACGGGCGACCAGCCGCTTGCTCGCCGGTGCCGGGGCCTCGACCAGGGCACAGCCGTAGTGACCACGGCTCGCCGGCCGGATCCAGTCGGCGACCACCTCGACCCGGGTGGCGTGCCAGTCACCGCCCAGATAGGACGAGGCGAGCACCACGCAGGCCCGCCGGGCCTGCGCATCCATCAGCGTCTGGATCACCCTTGCGTCGCTGCCCCGGACCCGACGCAGCCTGGCGATGAGATCATCGGCGGCCCGCCCGACGTGGTAGACCTCCGCGGTGTGCCGCACCGAGCAGGCGACCGGCCGGCCGGGCCACGGGTACGCGGTCGCGACGGTCTGCTCGCTGACGTCCCAGCAGGATCCGACGGCGGGCGCGGCCACCGGTGCCGTGGAGTCGCCGGACCCGGGATGGGTGAGCCACCAGGCGACGACGGCGACGGCGGCGACCAGCGCGACAAAGACGGTCAGCCCCATCCAGCGCTTTGGCATGCCGGCAGATTAATTGATCGGGAGCGCTCCGGTACCCGCGCCCTTCAGCGAGCGGGTCAGGTTTTTGCCGTCCATCCAGATGTAGCAGCGGACGCCGCGGTTGCCGAGGTCCCAGTCCCCCTTGCCGAAACCGAACGTGATCTGGCCCACCCGGTACCGCAGCTTGTCGTCGTTGGGCACTCCGGCGAACGACGCGACCACGGATCTGCAGCCGGCCAGTTCCGTCTTCTCGCGCTGGGCATCGTCGGCCGGGTACCCGCCCGGCGGCGCCTCCCACACGCCGGCGAACTCACCATTGTGTCCGGTACCGCAGTCGACCGCGCCCATCGTGTCGACCGCATCCGCCTTGGTGGTCACCGCGAAACAGGTCAACGCCAGCGGCCGGGCGCCGGCCAGGGCGCCCCGGAGGCTGGCGGTACGCTCGGCCACCTCGTACGAGTCGAGATCCGTGAACTCCACCAGGTCACACCGGTACCACCTGGCGTCGGCGTCCCACTGGGCGGCGGTGGGTAGGACCACATCGAGGCCGATCCGGCCGGTACGCCAGTCGTCACCGACGAAGTCGCGGGCCACGTTGGCGCAGTCGCCGTACTCGCGCTGCTGGGCCGGGCCGCCGGCGGGCGGCGGGAGGTCGCCGGCCGCGTCGTCGCCGGTGATCATTCCGATGTGGATGGTCTCCAGGGTATGTCTGGTGTCGCAGCCGACGGGGGCGGGCAGCTGGTACGTCCGCGACGACGGGTCGGACGGCGCGTAACAGGCGTGATCGGCCGGGACCGGTAACGTCGGGTCGGGCATCGTCGGCCAGCCGTCGGTCAGGTTGCCGTCCACCCCGGGCGGCCGGGCACCGGCGCAGCCGGACACCAGCAACACCGCCACGAACCCCAGCGCAACGGCGGTACGAATTCGTCGCACGACGGACCTCCCCTGGGGTGTGCGTGACCCCGCTGGGAGCATACGTGAGTCAATATCTCGCCGCGAGGTCCCCTCGACGCAGGCCCTCGACCATGCCCGCTGCGGTGGCGGCCGGATCGGTACCGAGGTCGACGATCCGGTTGTCGGCGTCGACGTGGACGACCCGGGGCCGGTACGACCGTGCGGCGGCGTCGTCGAGCTGCGCGTACGAGATCAGAATGACCAGGTCGCCCTGGTGAATGAGGTGTGCGGCGGCGCCGTTGACACCGATCACGCCGCTGCCGCGGGGGCCGGCGATCACGTACGTCTCCAGGCGCGCCCCGTTGGTCACGTCGACGATCGCGACCTGCTCACCGGCGAGCAGGTCCGCGGCGTCCATCAGGTCCTCGTCCACCGTGACCGAGCCCACGTAGTGCAGGTCGGCACCGGTCACGGTGGCCCGGTGGATCTTCGACTTCAGCATGGTACGAGCGAACATCAGCGCATCTCCACCGGGGCGTTGTCGATCAGACGGGTCGTGCCCACGCGGGCCGCGAC
>JAVHWE010000527.1:0-3413 GCA_032160285.1 Micromonosporaceae bacterium
ATCGCCGGGTACATCCCCGACCCGCCGGCCGGCCTGACCACCGTGGACGACGGGATCCGGCTGGCCCTCAACCGCATCCGCGACGCCGACGTCCAGACCCGCTGGTCGACCGCGATGTGGCGGTCCGCGCCCAGTGAACCGTTGCCGACCGACCCGGTGTGGTCCGGCGGGACCATGTACACCGACCAGCGCGACCAGCCGGTCGCCGCGCCCGTCGACGACCTGTGGCGGGTGATCGAGGCGATCGGCGGCGAGCACGGCTGGTACTCGTTCCCGCTGGCCTGGTCGGTACGCGGCTGGCTGGACCGGGCGGCCGGCGGGGTCGGGCTGCGCCGCGGTCGGCGTGACCCGCGGCGCCTGCAGGTCGGCGAGGCGCTCGACTTCTGGCGGGTCGAGGAGATCCTCCCCGGTGAGCTGCTGCGACTGCGCGCCGAGATGCGCCTACCGGGGCGGGCCTGGCTGGAGATGCGGGCCAGCGCCACCGGCGGGGGTCACAGCCGGTACCGGCAGCGGGCGGTGTTCCTGCCGCGCGGTCTCGCCGGGCACGCGTACTGGGCCGCCGTGTGGCCGTTTCACGCGATCGTCTTCGGTGGCATGGCCCGCAACATCGCCCGCGCCGCGGAACGCGCCGCCGCCAGCCGGCCGGCGTGACACCCGGCCGTCATCCACTCAGGAGGACAGCGACCAGCGGTTCGACGGTGCGCTCGATCTGGTCGGCGATCCGGCTGTAGTAGGCGTCGCTGCGGCCGTACGGGTCGTCGAGGTCGTCGCCGGGGCGGGGAGGCCGGCCGCCGCGGGCCGCCGCCACCGCGGCGACGAGGGCCACCCCGCGCTTGTGGACGGACTCCGGATCACGACCGGTGGGCAGGTCCGCCAGCTCGACCTCGGCCAGCAGCCGGCCGAACTCGCCGAGGACGAACGTCCGGTCGGCCGCGTCCGCGCTCAACTCCACCACGAACTCGTACTGATCGGCCGTGGCGGTGAGGATCAGGTCGGCGGCCTCGATGTGCTCGCGGGCCAGCTGCCGGCACCGGAACCCGTCGGGTTGCCCGCCCCGCGCCCGCACCTGCCGGGCGGCCGCCGGCTGCATCGGCGAGCCGGCGTGCCACCCGCCGGTACCGGTACTGCCGACCAGCAGCAGCCGGTCGCAGGCGTCGCCGACGGCATCCCGGGCGGCCTTGACCAGCAGCCGTTCGGCCATCGGCGAGCGGCAGATGTTGCCCATGCAGACGTGCAGGACCGAAAACGGCGCCGGCATCTCAGTACGACTCGATACTCAGCGACGGTACCGGTTCCAGGGGCAGCAGCTGACCGGTCGACAGGTAGTCCCAGGTGGCCAGGGCGATCATGGCGCCGTTGTCGGTCGACCACCGCAGCGGCGGCAGGCACAGGTCCACGCCGAGTTCGGCGCAGAGCAGCTTCGCCTGCGCCCGCAGCGGCGGGCTGGCCGCCACGCCGCCGACGATGACCAGCGACTCGGACCCATACGCCAGGAGCGCGGCGCGGCACTTGGCGGTCAACACGTCCAGGCAGGCCGCCACGAACGACGCCGCCACGTCGTCGGGGCGCGCGTCGGGCTCGGCTTCGAGGTAGCGCATCACCGCCGACTTGAGACCGGAGAAGGAGAAGTCGAGACCGTCGGTGAGCATGGGTCGCGGGAAGTCGATCGAGGCCACCCCGTCGGCGGCCATCCGGTCCACGATCGGTCCGCCCGGGTAGCCCCGGCCGAGCATCCGGGCCACCTTGTCGTACGCCTCGCCGACGGAGTCGTCGCGGCTGTCGCCGATCAACGTGATCGCCCCGGGATCGGTCATCCGGGCCAGCAGCGTGTGCCCGCCGGAGACCAGCAGGATGACGGCCGGGAACCGGACCCGCTGCTCCTCCAGATCGGCGCTGCGCAGGTGCCCCCGCAGGTGGTTCACGCCGACCACCGGTACGCCCCAGCCCTGACCGAGCCCGCACGCGGTGTTCAGGCCGACCATAAGCGAACCGATCAGCCCGGGCCCGCGGGTCACCCCGATCGCGGTCAGCCGGGTCGGGTCGACCGCGGCGTCCTCGAGCACCATCCGGACGGTCGGCAGGATCTTGTCGACATGGGCCCGGCTGGCCGCCTCCGGATACACCCCGCCGTACCGTTGGTGAATCTCCGCCTGCGAGGCGACCGCCGACGACACCACCCGACCGGCGGCGTCGACCAGCGCCACCGCCGTGTCGTCGCACGACGTCTCGATGCCCAGCACCAGCCCGTTCGTCGCCGTCATCGCAGCACCCTCTCAATCGCGTCCCGGGGTATCGCACCCTCGCGTTCGACCGCCGGCACGGCCAGGTTGCAGTTGACCAGCGTCGACGGCTGCCCCTGCCGGACGCCGCCGTCGACCACGAAATCGGGCTCGCCGTCCAGCATGGCCAGAATCGACGGTACCGATTCGGGCGTGCTCTGCTCGTGCAGGTTCGCGCTGGTGACCAGTAGTGGGCCGGTGACGTCGAGGATAGCGAGTACGGCGGGGTCGGCCGGCATCCGCACGGCCACCTCGGTCCGCCCGGCCAGCCAGGCCGGTGCCGCACCCGGTCGCAGCCCGAGCGCGAGGCTGAGCGGGCCGGGGAAGTACGCGGCCATCAGCAGCCGGGCCGGCTCGGTGATCTCGACGCCGAGCGCGTCGAGATCGGCGAGCGACGCAATGAGGATCGGGAGGTTACGCGTGCGCGGTCGACGCTTCAACGCGAACACCCGGTCGACCGCGTCGTCGCGGGTGGGGTGCGCGGCGAGCCCGTAGACGGTGTCGGTCGGCACCAGCACCACCCCGCCGCCGGCCAGGCACGCACCCGCCCGCCGCGCCATCTCACCCATCGCGCCGGGCTCACCCATCACGCCGGGCTCGCTCATCGGAACACCGGGGAGGAATCGGTGAGCGGACTGGCGACGCAGACCGGGTCGACCGGGACGCCGCCCGCGATGGTGACCAGCCGGTACAGGGCCAGCACCGGCGGCACCTCGATGCCGGTGTCGCTGACCGCCACGCTCGGCAGAGCCTCCGCCAGCACCGCCGCGACCTCGCGCCGAAACGAGCCCGCGACCAACACCCGGGACAGCCCAACCCCGCCCGATCCGGCCCCGCCGCCCGATCCGGCCCCGCCGCCCGATCCGGCCGCGCCGCCCGGACCGCCGACCATCGCCGTGACGACCGGTGCGAGCGGCCCCCGCCGCAGCTGGACGGCCCCGTCACCGGCACCGCCGGTCAGGCCGGTGACCCCACCGCGGTACCGGCCGGCGTACACGTTGCCGCCCCCGGCGTTGCGCAGGCAGAGGACGGCCGACCCGGACCCCTCGGCCGGATCGGCTTTCTCGGACGCCTCGACCGCCAGCAGGTCCAGCGAGCTCACCCCGAAGATCGGTATCCCCAGGCTGAAGGCCA
>JAVHWE010000536.1:0-5761 GCA_032160285.1 Micromonosporaceae bacterium
ACCGCACGGACGTGCACCGCTCGTAGCCAGGACCGCCGGCTGAGCGCACAGCCGATCGCCTGAGTTTCTGGTGTCCGCGGAATCCTCCTCGTTGGCGAAAGGCAGGTCCTCAGGTTGATCACAGCCGGTCGGCCGTAGCGTATGCCCCATGCCGTCCTCACCGTCGATGCGACTACGCCGTGTGCTGCCCCGGGTACGGATGACCCGGCGTCGGGTCGTCGCCGGCTCCATCGCTCTGGTCATCGTCGTCGGGCTGGCCGGCTGGGCGGCCTGGCCGACCCCGGCCGGCTACCGCACGGAGGACCGGATGATCACGGTGTTGACCGGGCCGAACGGCGACCAGCCGGTCACCCTGGACACCCGGTTCTACCTGCCCAAGGCCGCCACCAGCGCGCACCCGGTTTCGGCGGTGATGCTCGCGCACGGCTTCGGCGGTACCAAATTGGATGTCGCTACCGACGCCAAGGACCTCGCCGACCACGGGTTCGCGGTCATGACCTGGTCGGCGCAGGGTTTTGGGCGGTCGACCGGGCAGATCCACCTGGACAGTCCGGACTGGGAGGTCAGGGACGCCAGCGGGCTGGTCGACTGGCTCGCCCGGCAGTCGACGATCCGCAAGGACGCCGCCGGTGACCCGCGGGTCGCGGCGGCCGGCCAGTCCTACGGTGGTGCGCTCTCGCTGCTGCTGGCCGCGAACGACAAGCGGATCGACGCGATCGCGCCGATGATCACCTGGAACGATCTGGGCCGCGCGTTTCTGCCGGACGGTACCGGTGCGGGCCCGGAGAGGGGCGTTTTCAAGAAGCAGTGGGCCGGTCTGTTCTTCGGCTCGGGCGGGTCGGCCGCAATCGGTCCGGATGCGTCGGGTACCGGTCCGGGTGGGGCGGGCACGTCGGACGGTACTGCGCCGGGCGACGACCAGACTGCCGCCGCCCGTGCCCAGTGTGGACGGTTCGCCGCCGAGGTCTGCCAGGCGTACCTGTCGATGGCGACCACCGGTACCGCCACGCCGCAGGTTTTGGATCTGCTGCGGCACTCCAGTCCGGCCAGTGTGATCAACCAGATCAGGGTGCCGACGCTGCTGATCCAGGGTGAGGCCGACTCGTTGTTCCCGCTGTCCGAGGCGGACGCGAACGCCAAGGGGATCGCGGCCAACGGCGTACCGGTCCGGGTGGCGTGGTTCACCGGCGGCCACGATGGCGGTGCCGGCCCACAGTCCGATCAGGACAGACTCAAGTTCCTTACCGCGCAGTGGCTCGACCACTACCTCGATGGTAAGGGCGCGAAGCCGAGCGACAGCTTCACCTACTCCAGGGTCACCGGTATCGACGCGAGCGGTGAGGGCCTCGTCGCCGCCGGGTTCAACATCGACGACTACCCGGGCATGACCGGAACGGCGCGGCACCAGGTGGAGCTGGCCGGTCCGGCGCAGGAGGCGGCCAACCCGCCGAACGGCAACCCGGCCGCGTTGTCGTCGCTGCCCGGCACCGGGCTGGCGAGTGTGGCCGGCGGTGTGGCCACGGAGATCCGGGGCCAGCATGCCGACTTCTCGTCCGCGCCGCTGCCGGCCGCCGTCGACGTCGCGGGCGCCCCGACGGTGCGGGTCACGGTCGCCAGCCCGACCGGCGAGGCCGTCCTCTTCGTCAAGCTCTACGACGTCGACGCCACCGGGCAGGCGACGCTGCCGGACGGCCTGACCGCACCGGTCCGGCTGACCGGGCTGCCGGCCACCATCGACCGGGCCACCGCGACAACGGTGACGTTGCCGGGGATCGTGCGCCGCATCGACGCGGGCCACCGACTCCGGATCACCGTGTCCACCGCCGACCAGGCGTTCATGACGCCGACCCAGCCCGTCGTGTACACGGTCGCAGTGAGCGGCCCGGTGACCCTGCCGACGGCGGCCGGCGCTCCGATCGTTACGCCGTCGGTGATCTGGCGCTACCTCCTGTACGCCCTCCTCGTGGTGATCGCGGTCGGGATCGTGACCGTCTTCGTGGTCGCGCGCCGCCGCCTACGCCGTGGCGACGCGACGATTGACTCCTACGAGCAGGTCCCACTCGTCGTACGCGACCTGCGCAAGGAGTACGCGGACGGGTTTGTCGCGGTCACCAAGGTTGACTTCACCGTGCAGCGGGACACGGTGGTGGGTCTGCTCGGCCCGAACGGGGCGGGAAAGACAACGGCCTTGCGGGTACTGATGGGTCTGACCTTCCCGACCGCCGGTGACGTACTGGTGTTCGGGCACCGGCTCAAGCCCGGCGCCGCCGTGCTGAGCCGGGTCGGCGCGCTGGTCGAGGGGCCTGGTTTCCTGCCGCACCTGTCCGGCCTGGCCAACCTTCAGCTGTACTGGCAGGCCACCGGGCGCCCGGACGCCGAGGCGAGGCTGGCGGAGGCGCTGGACATCGCGGCGCTCGGTGAGGGGATACACCGCAAGGTAAAAACGTACAGCCACGGCATGAAGCAACGGCTCGCGATCGCGCAGGCCATGCTGGGCCTGCCGGAGCTGCTGGTACTCGACGAGCCGACGGACGGGTTGGACCCCCCGCAGATCGCGGAGATGCGCAAGGTGCTCCGGCGGTACGCCACGGACGGCCGGGCGGTCCTGGTCTCCAGTCACTTGCTCGCTGAGGTGGAGCAGACCTGTACCCACGTGGTGGTCATGCACAAGGGCGAGATCGTGGCCGCCGGGCCGGTCGACGACATTGTGGGTGACTCGCCGACCGTCCAGTTTGATGTGTCCGATGTGGCCAAGGCCGAGGGTGTCCTCGATGGGCTGGCCGCGGTCCGCTCGGTCACCGCGTCCGGCGGCGGCGGGTTGGTGGTCGACATGGACGGTACGCCGCGCGCCGATGTGGTGGCGGCGCTGGTGAAGGCCGGCGTCGGGGTGGATCGGGTGGTGCCCAGGCGGCGGCTGGAGGACGCGTTCCTGACCCTGGTCGGCGGCGACACGAAAGCGAGCGGCGAGCGATGACAACGATCGAGGAGACGGCGGCGAAGACGACGGCGGCGTTCCGGCCGACCGGTACCTTCGGTTTCTGGACCGAATTCCGCCGGCAGGCCACCCGGCGGCGCACCCAGCTCGCGCTCGGCTTCATGGTCGTCCTGCCGCTGCTTGTGCTGGGCGCCTTTCAGCTCAACAGCGGAGACAACGGCGACAACGGTGGCCGCCGTGGGCAGTTCTCCAGCCTGGTCAATCTCGCCACCGCGGGCGGGCTGAACTTTGCGCTGTTCACCGTGTTCGTGTCGGCCGGGTTTCTGCTGGTCGTGGTGGTGGCGTTGTTCTGCGGTGACACGGTGGCCAGCGAGGCGAGCTGGGGCAGCCTGCGGTACCTGTTGGCAATTCCGGTACCGCGGGGGCGGTTGCTGGCGGTGAAGCTCGCGGTTTCGCTGGCGTACTGTCTGGTCGCGATGGTGGTGCTGTTGGGTACGGCGCTGGCCGCCGGTAGCCTGCGCTACGGCTGGCATCCGTTGCAGAGCACCATCGCCGGCGAAATCCCGAGCGGCAGCGCGCTGCTGCGGCTGCTGGGCATCATGGGGTATATCGCGGTGGTTCTGCTGGTCGTCGCCGGCCTGGCATTTCTGCTGTCGGTGTTGACGGACGCGCCGCTCGGCGCGGTCGGCGGCGCGGTGCTGCTCTGGATCCTGTCCAGCATCCTGGATCAGATCACCGCGCTGGGACGGATCCGCAGCTTCCTGCCGACCCACTTCGCCGACGCCTGGCTGGGCCTGCTGTCCAACCCGATGCAGACCGACAACCTGATCCGCGGCTGTATCGCCGGACTCGGCTACGCGGTGGTGTTCTTCAGCCTGGCCTGGTGGCGTTTCCTCCGCAAAGACATCGTCAGCTGACGCGGGGCGGCGGGTATCCGGGGGTGGCGAGCATGGGTGGGCGGCCAGCGGCGGTTACCGGGTGGTCGGTCCAGTTGATGGCGTCGCCGACCCGGGCGAACTGGGTCAGCGAGCTGCCGCGCGGATCGGTCGGGTGCAACCGCTCCAGGACCGTATGCAGGACGGACGCGGCGAGCCGGGCCGCAGCCGCGGTGTCGCGCGTGCCGTGGATGCGTTGACCGAGGTCGACCTGGGCGAGCGCGTCGAGGCCCGCTTCGAGCACGGTGTCGAGCAACAGGCCGATCTCCGCGCCGTGACCGGCGGCGAAGGGCAGCGTCTCCAGCAGCGATCGCCGGGCGGCGTACTCGCCGGCGAGCGGCTGTACCACCCCGGCCAGTTCGGGGAAGTACGCGTTGAGCAGCGGCCGGGCCATCAGCTCGGTGACCCGTCCGCCGCCGCCACCGACGGCGTCCAGCAGCGGCCGGTCGTAGTACGCCTTGACCAGCGCGACCTCCGGCTCGGTCAGCAACGGCCCGAGCAGGCCGGTGACGAAGTACGAGCGGAAGTCGGCGAGGTCGGCGTCGAGGTACACGACGAGGTCGCCGGTGGTGACGGCCAGCGCCTTCCACAGCACCTCGCCCTTGCCGGGCCGGCAGCCCTGCTCGGGCAGGATCTCGTCGCGGTGGTACACGGTCGCGCCGGCCTCGATGGCGACCTTCACGGTGTTGTCGGTGGAGCCGGAGTCGACGACGACGATCTCGTCGACGAGGCCGGCGTGGTCCACGAGGCGGCGTACCGCGGTGACGATCGCGCCGATGCCCGGCTCCTCGTCCAGCGCCGGGAGCACGACGCTGACCGTGGTGTCGCCCTTGCGTCGAACCAGTTGGTCGAGCGGCCAATCGCGCCAGGATGAGGTACGGCGGGCGAACCAGGTGGCCGCGGTGGGGTGCATGGGTGGCTCCGACGCCAAATCGGCGACGTTCGACGAGGTTGCGATGCAACCATGGGAAAGAGCCGATGGAGTATCGCATCCCGGTGGGCGGCCGGTACCGGCGGGCAGGCTCACTTCTGGACGGTCGCGGTTATGGTGTGAACCGGGAGGACAAAGCTGGTGGAGTATCGCATCCTGGGACCGCTGTCGGTACGGGCGGGCGGGCAAGAGCTGCACCTTGGCGGGCACAAGCAGCGACGGATGCTGGCCCTGTTACTGCTGCGGCCCAACCGGCCGGTCGAGATCGGCGAGTTGGCGGCGGTGGGATGGGACGACGACGTTCCCCATGCCGGTCGCCGGCAGGTGCAGAACGCGATCGCGGCGCTGCGCGCGGTCCTCACCCGGGCCGGCGGGATCATCGACACCGTCGACGGTGGCTACCTGCTGCGGGTCGGCCCCGATGAGCTCGACGTGCTGGTCTTCGAACGGATGGTGCGCCACGCGCGTACGGTGTCCGACTTCCGCGCGGCGCTGGATCTGTGGCGCGGCCCGGCGCTCGCCGGCCTCGCCGGGGGAGCGCTGGCCGAGGAGGCGCGGCGCCTGGACGAGAGCCGACTCGCCGCCCTGGAGGACCGGCTCGACCTCGAACTGGCAGCCGGTCAGCATGAGTCCCTGGTGGATGAGCTTCAGCATCTGGTCGCCGCGCACCCGCTGCGCGAGCGTCTGGTCGGCCAGTTGATGCTCGCGCTGCACCGGTGCGGCCGGGCCACCGAGGCGGCGTCCGCGTACGAGGAGCTGTCCGCCAGGCTCGCCGAGGAGCTGGGCATCGACCCGGGTACCGAGATCCGCCGGGTCCAAGCGTCGCTGGACACCAGTGGGCGGCAGGCCGCGCCGCGCCCCGCCCAGTTGCCGGCGGACGTCAGCGTGTTCACCGGCCGCATCTCGGACCTGACCCGCCTGGACGCGCTGCTCGCGGCGGGTGAGTCGGCGGGCGCCGTG